>CAZFCR010000120.1:0-9064 GCA_964517305.1 uncultured Akkermansia sp. | reverse complement strand
CGCTGCCAACCAAAGATACAAACTTTAGTTACATTGTTCGGCACCTTAGTTATGTAAAACAATAAACTTAATACACTGTGTCATCACTCCGTTATTAATCTCAAGGATGTAAAATCCGTCGGATAAATCGTCAAGGCCGATTTCGAAGTTGTCAGACATTTGTCTTATAAGTACTCTTCCTGACGCATCAATAATCTTCACAGTCTTTAAAAGATCAGCGTCAAAATTAGCCTGCACAACTATTCTATCATGAGCAGGAACGGGATAAACGCCCTCCGCTAGTGACTTTGCATTTTTATCCTGCTTTGTTTCAATATCGGTGAGTACGAAAGCATAATCTGGATACCACGGACTCTCTACAAAGTATGGCATTTCTCTTCCGAATGATAAAAGCCCTTGTTTATCTGTTCTTTCGTATTGCGTTTCCAAAAGCCCATAGTCATCCCAGGTATTGTAAATGTCAATCCTATATTTTGTTTTTGGATTAAGATTTTTTATTTTAATAATGGCGTCCTCAGCTTCGAACGAATTAAATTCTGCTTCCCCATTCCACCCAGTAACAAGCTTTACTTCTATTTGATCTTTGGGAGGCATATTGGGGAAGGTTTCAGAGAGCCAGTTAAAACTATTGTTACGTGACCAGCCATAGGCCACTAAATTATCTTCCCGTTTCATCCAAACCGTAAAAATTTTGCTCGTTGCATATTCAATGTGTGAACCTTTCTGAGCGGAATTATTCAGACAAGGCAAGAGTTTTTGTTTAAAATTAATCCGGTCCGAAAAAGCCTTAACTCCATTTAAGTGATCCCGGTGACGGAAACCCGCACCTTGTGGCCAATCCTTAAAATTTAGGACGGTACCTATCGACCCACTGAACAAACTTGCCCAAATCGAATTATGATAAGCAGCATTACCATACACATTGAGACTGCTGACATCATCCGCTAATCCTATTTCTCCCCAAATAAACGGCCGTTCTTGATGAAAATACTCTATGGCCTCCTGATTTCTGTTGTAGTCACGGGCTGAGTATTGCTTTGATTTCTTATCAAATTCATGTGTATAATCATGCTTACTCACGATGTCAAGGCAGGATAGAAAATCGGCCGCCTCAGTGTCGGGAATCCCTCTGCCACCTGCCATTCCGGTAGTAACTAAATGCTTAGGGTAAAAAGATCTCAGGTAGTATCGGATATCACATAACCAATTATATACCTCATTTCTGAAATTAGCATCGTCATCCCAATATTTATAATTGTATTTTGGATTCTTATAATCGCCACTAATATTCTCAGTTTCGTTGATTATTTGCCACACACCCACACTGGTGCTATAACCCCAACGGGCCTCAATGTATCGCAACCTCTTTTTGAAATTCTGTATAGCGCTTTCAGATGTAAAAAAATTTCTGATACCACTAAGACTTTTGTCATTTAGTAACCCACTGTATGGATTCCTCGGCCAGCCTGCCAATGACCCAGCGCCGTAATCAGCTGTGTCATTAATGTTCAACTCAATGTCATTGAGAATGTTCAGCATTATATAAACTCCCTGCTCTTCACACACCTTTAATGTGTTATCCATTTCAGACATAAACATCTGATTGTGATGATAGTTGTTAACGTATTTCACGAGATCGGCTGTATTTAACGGGACTGTACCTCTAGGAATAGTTTTATCTACGCTCTCTATTGGCACACTCCAAGGATCTAAACGAATTCGAACAAAATTTCCACTATTATCTGCAAGGTCTGAGATAAAACTACGTTGTTGCTGATGGGTGCGAGGTGAAGACATGGTTTCCCAGAAATTAGTAAAACCTGATGGGAAATTAGGGTTATAAATGTATTCCCAATCCGCCCAAGCGATATTCTCACCAATCGCAAAAAACATCTCATCGTTTGAAAATTGCATTCTCCGAAGGGGATGGTTCAACTTAATATGACCAGGGTTCCCACCGGCTGTAACCGAAAACGTAAAATCCTTTTGACACAATAAATTACCGTAGATCAGGACTGAGGCGGTACACTTGTAATTCCCAGATAAGGGAGGAGCAAAACGTATCCTGAATGGGAATTCTGTAATTTCTTTATGCCAAAAATTGCCTTTAACTGAAATATCCTGAAAATAAAATCCATTCCGACTGTAAACATTTGATGTAGGTAGATGTGTGAACGTTATCGCTACCTGTCTGTCCTCAGGATTATACGGATTTAAGGTTGAGCCGGTCTGGGCATTAAGAAATCGTTCTATTTGCGAATCGTAAAATGAGTTTAATCGCAATCCGACTTCAAATCGCTCAAAGCTAACTACGTTCAAAAATCCGTTTGGATGGAAGGATCGAACTTCAAAACATTCCAATGTGTCCTGTGGTGCTTCTTTGGAGACTCGCAGAGCAATTGGTTTTGTTGATCCTGTTGTTAATAAAACAAAGTAATTATCTGCGGGTTGATAATCTAGTGCAATAGTGTCGGCATAACTTCCCGCCTTTAAGACTCTATTTTTAACTGGTGATGATATCAATTTCCCGAATCGATCAAATACATCCAACCGGATTGTATCATTACTGCCGATGGTGTAATTCGCCACGGCACGTTTTGAAAACGGATTCGGTGTTACTGAAAGAGCTGAGTTACTCGTCTGCGCGCTACAACAGACTAACGAAAAAACAAGAGCTATAAAAGCGTTAAAATATTTAGGGGGCAGAGTCAACAGTCAAATTATTCTATTCCAATATTCTTTGGGTAAACTTACTATCCTCTTCAGCTAGCGAAAAAAGATAAACCATTTAACTAGACATTAATCTAAGTATTTTTGGAGTCAATCACAATAATTCAAAGATATCTAATTTTCGTTTATTTCATTTCCCTTCAAATACCGATAGTTCCGAGAAACAAAAGTTGGATTAGAAGCTTGATTACATCATCTACAAAGATCGCTTTAGGTACTACTTTTTCTTAAAAAGATCTGCAACGTCAACTTTTAACGATTGAGCTATTTTATACATTGTACTAATCTTCATTTCCTGTTTCGTTATTTCACCGTGATTAACACGCGTTGATTTGATCAAATGAACAAACTCATAATTGTCATTTGTTCTCATTTTTTATCACCCTCAAAGGCCGCTTCTTGGCATCGCTGGCGTGAATAAAAACGTAATAAACACCACTGGGTAGGAAGGTTAAATCAATTTCCATCGTTGGTGGCAGTTCACTAAAATCGAAAACTTTTTGTCCTATTGTATTAAAAACACTGATTTTTTCAGGTGCCGACACAGTTTGGCCAAAATCAAGGCTTAACTTACTAGTAAATGGATTCGGGAATAACTTGTAGGTATTTTTCATTTCGTTTGTGCTAATCCCAACGCAAGCAAAAACGTCAATCAAAGCAGTTGTAGCGCATCCATTGTTTATATTTGTTGCAATCAGCGTATATTCCCCTGGGGCATTCGTTATTAATCCGAGATTGTTGGTCGCACTGGTAATGGCTCCAGTTGGTACCTTCCATTGAAAGAAAATGTTTGCCGTCCCTGTAGTCAATGCTGGCTCAATGGACACAGTTCCATTTGGACAGGCTACAGTATAAAGGTTAAGAGAACTGAAGTTAGGATACTGCCTGTTATCACCAATATTTATTATTGCGGTTTTTTGGCAACCATTCGCCGCATCTTTAACAGTAACACTATAGGTTCCTGATTGAGCAGCAATACAGGTCGAACCAGTACAGCCTAAACCTACGCCCGGCTCCACCCATGCATAAGTAACATTTGTAGGATTACTTTCCGTCGTCATCAACACGGTGGGCGTGTTACAAGTAATAGAGGCTGACACAGCAGTTAGTGTTACAGCCGGTTGGACGGTATTTAGCACAATACTAATCGTAGTCGTTTGTAAAATCGTTCCTGACGATGCTGATAGACTGAATACTCCAGGTCCGGCCGTAGAGACACTATTGCCGTATACAGTGTTCAATTGTGGAGTTGTCCATGTGTAGCTGACAGCTGCTGTGAAAGAACTGCTGGCAGTAAGTATGACCGTTGAACTCATACATGTCAGACTGAAATTTCCTGTCGAACTCGTGACTGTTGGATTGATCTGGCCTTTTAGTTGAATTGCCAATAATAAAGTAAGGGAAAAGAATATCTTTAAAAAACTCATTTCACTATCAATTTATAGAGCAGGTTTTTTTGAGCATATTCGATCCGACAGAGATAAACACCTTTCAGCAAGTTAGACAGGTCAAACTCGTTCGTTTTTTTCTCCAACGTATAGACCCCGCGTTCCTTTCCCCACAAATCAGTGATCCGCATAGTACCCCTTTCCTTGCTTTCAATAAAAATATTGCCTTCAGTAGGATTAGGATAAAAATTTGCTGGTTGATTCTCTTCCAGTTCAAAATCTCCTGTAGTTAAAGTTGTTCTATAGTTCCAAGTGAGAAGAACGCCATTTGATCCTGAAATTAAAGCGATACTATCAGTTACCAACTCTATGTTAAAGAAGGTTGAATAAACCTGAGTAGAAAATATAGTCCAACTTGCTCCCATGTCTGTTGTTTTTGCAACTACACCATAACCACTCGCACTTGATCCCACTACATAACCTTCTTGTTTATCTTTAAAAGTGATTCCGTAAGTTGAATAAATTGGAATTGTTGTGTTAGTCCAGCTTGATCCGCCGTTTGTCGTTTTAGCAAGACCTCCATAGATAGACAAAACAAGTATTGTATCGCTACTCAAAAACGAAAAGTCCTTTATTATTTGAGTGCCGAGACCCCACGCGTAGGGCCAGCTTTGGCCTTTGTTCTTTGAAAAATAAATACTGCCATCGTCACCACCGACACAAAGCAAGCTGTCCTTATACACTCCTATCGCGCTAACAACACTAGGCCAAATTAAGGGGGTACTTAACGAATTCCATGAGATTCCGCCATTTGACGTTCCAATTAAAGAGTTCTCCCATGACATAACTCCGGAAGATGAATTGTAAAATGCTAAGTGTCGAGTAAGATCGCCTACGGTATCCAGTTTCTGCACCCAGTTTGCTCCATTGTCCTCCGAAACGTAAAGAAGTGTTTGGTTTGGCGTATAGGACACACAGTAAAGGTCATTCATGCTTTCACGAAAGAAATTTAAAGCAAATCCAATAGGGCCGGGCACTGCGATCGATGAAAGATTAGCACAATCGTCATTACACTTACCCACATAATCAAACACCCCCCCTACTATCACGCTCTTGTTTATTGCGGATAAATAGGTGAGGTTTTGACTTGTGTTTGTGACAACGTGATTTAACTGTGCTTTCAGCGAAACTGAAAGTACTACGCATACTGCAATTATTTGGGTACGGAAACGCAATTATTCTGATTTGATAGCTTTTAAACTGATCCGTTCTTCATCTAGCTTTATTAAATAAAAATACACAGAATTAGGGAGATTTTCTAATGGTGATCGAATAGATGTTTTGCCAATTCCGACTTTGCCCGAATACACCGTTCTCACAAGCCGTCCCATTATATCGTACATTTCTATGGTACAACTGCTGAGTTTGTCATTATCGATGAGTATAGTTTGCTCATTTGAGGTCGGATTTGGAAATACACTTATTGTTTCTTTATCTTTTCTATGTTCCGAAATTCCAACGGCTTTATTCTTGTATAGAATACTGTATTCCATTAACGTTTTTGGTCTCGCTCCGCTTCCCATTAAAGCATTAAAGCTAGTATCGCAAGGCCACCACCCTTTAAAGTTCCCAACTGTATCCCAAACCTGATACACGTACCCTCGAAGCGAAGCACTTGCCCCAGAGAAAGCAGTAAAGAAACATCTCTCGTGCATATTAAGCTTTCCTTGTGCATCAGGCAGAGGGTAGGTATAAGATGAGCTATGCCGTTCCCACTTGTGCATAAAGCTATCTGTTGGATAGGTATAGATGTGGCTTATAGTTGCGTCGATCTGATAGGTTTTCACCACATATCTGGCAGTAGGAAATACCATTGGAGGATTAGAATAGTTTTTATAGCTCTCAGTCAGTCTAACAGTATCGCTATTGCTGTAAACGCTTTTTGTCATAGTGTAGGGAAATTTATTGTTCGTGCCGTAATGATGTAGTGTCCGAACTGGCTTTTCGACCATTCGCAACGCCCTTCCTGCATTCAATCTTCCCTGCCCGTTTATCGAATCATAACCCGGAGGACCTATATCGGTTGCCGAGTGTCGGATAACATAATCACAGTCTTCGGGAGCTAGGTTATTATAATTGTCCGAAGAATCATTCATGTGAGCCATAAGCAGGGCGACGACCCCGGATGCAAATGGTGCTGCCGCAGATGTACCGGAGAATTTTCCATAGTAGGTATTACGAGAGGTAGACTCTACAATACTTGTGTCTCCCGGAGCAATTACATCCATTCCTGAACCATAGCAAGAAAAAGACATTTTATTTCCATTAGCGTCTGAAGCGCCGACGGAAATAATCATGCAGGAGTCATATGTTGCAGGCAGAGTATTATCATTGATATAATAATTTCCCCGTGAGGCTACCTGAGTAACCTGCATACGGTTGGCAAAGTGAATCTGCTGGTTATAAATTGGAATGGAATCGGGAAAACTCCAGCCCCCATTTGCTTTATAGGAGTGGTTGGCGAAATGAATTTTGTAAGCGTACGGCGTACTGCCATCTCCAAGAGCTGTTGATTTTATTGCTCTTATCAGTCGCTTCATTTCCTCATTAGGAGGACCCAGTGTATTCAAGCTATACAATTTTACGCCAGGATTGTTGTTTGCGGCGTCCCCTCCAGCAATTCCGGCTACTCCTGAAGTATTATTTCTGAGTGCACCAATTATCCCAGCAACCTTCGTTCCGTGATCCAACCAGTCATAATCCCAATAATTAAAAATAGGCCCAGATCCGTTATACTTTAGATTTTGCCCCCCTCCAGCCAAAGATGCACTAAACATCCAACCATCGACTTTGCCTGAAGATGCTGTACCATTATATCCAAGATCTTTATGTTTGTAATTTACTCCCGTATCGAAAATGCCACCCTTTACGAAACTCGCTCCGCAGTTAGGCTGTACACTCCATGCATCTTCCACATTAATATGAGCGTTTGTTACTAAGCCTACAGGATGCAAACCCTTTTGATTGGAATACAGCGAGTCGTTTGGAGACGACATATACTCAATAAAATTGTTAGGCTGAGAACAGGCTACGACATTCTTCAAGCCGTCTAAAAGACTTTGGGCCTGATCAAGTGTAATAGAATTCGGAAATTTTAAAAGCAGAGTTGACCAAAAATTAGGAACCGGAACATACTCGCCGAGCCGCGAAATAGCTACTGTGTCTGTGGTTTTCATTTCTTCAAATATTCTGAAGGCTGTTATCTTACAGTCTCGACAGTGTTCCTCAAGAACCTCCATCACAGAGCCAAAAGCAGCCGGAGTAAGCCAATCCTGCAAATCTCCAAACTCTTTTATACCCGTTCCTGTGGAGTTATCTACGGTACTCTTATTCATAGCTGTAGGCAGAAATGATACTAATAGTTCACGTTCTTTGCAAAAAGGTTTGCCTCCCCGATATTTTCGGGTCGTATCAAGATTTGCTTCTTCGTAACCGGTGGTTAGGTAAGAATCCGCAACAGAATCAAGTACTGATATGGCATATATTCCATCCGCTGTCCACTCAATATCAGAAGGAAGAATATCCTGTGAAGAATTTACAATTTGTCGTTGCCAGTTAGGTGCTGAACTTGCGTTTAAACGGCCAACCAAGACCTGCATTAAACCTGAATTGCCTCGTTCTCCTCCAACAAAATAAACGTTCCCTGCCGGACTTGTCACAAGTTTTTTAATCGCAGCATTCCCGGAAGGATCTTCAGCCGATTTTCTAAAAGGGCTTCCAATTGCTGCACCAGTTGAGCCATTATACCGAATGCTTATCATATCGGTAACATTTCCAGAACGTGTGCATAAACCACCTATGATGACATTTCCGTTTGTTGGATCGAGAGCAATAGTATTGCCAACGTCATCCAAACCGTTCACATCGAGCGTTGCAGTCCATGCAATTGAATAACTGGAATTAATTTTTACTGTTTTGATATTGTAAGTTGTACCACTCAATGTTTTACCTGTGATGTAGATATTATTTGATGCGTCTTTAACGTAAGCTAGGGGTTGATCATTCGGAGAACCAACAAGGTCAGTTCGTGCCTCAGAGATATATCCAAGTGTAACTCCGTCAAAAACAACCTCGGCATAACCGCTTGTGATTGTCGAACTTTGGCTACCGCCAATTAATAACACATCACCTGTAGAAGAGTCAACTTCAATTCCCAATGGAATTTCGATGAGATTTGCATAGTCATAACTGGATGGCGTTCCAATCGTCGACAGGCTGGCAGGATTAAGTTGTAAAACAAGATAATCATAGCTGGTACTCGCGTTCTCATTACAAACTGCTACCAACAAATTACCAGAGATGGGATGAATGATTAGAGCCGTTGCAATATCATTCATGCCTGAGGTTCCTGAAAAATTCGTTGAATTCAAAAGTGTACCCGTAGAGTTGTATCTCAATATTATCCCGTCATAATTTGTGAAACCGCCGTTGTCAGTTGTTCCACAAACGTATAAATCGCCGTTAGAAGCCTCAGTTACATTGATCCCGTAATCGTTTTGTGTTCCTGCTGAGTTCCATTGGACTGAGAAAACTACGTTTCCATCAGGGTCGGTTTTTCTGAGAAATACGTTCTCGCCCTGTCCTGTGGAGTAGGTATGACCGACGGTAATGATATAACCGCCGGCTCCTTCAATGGTGTGACTCCACTGGATACCGAATTGATTTAGGATCGGATTGAAAATAGGACTCCCCGAAGCGTCCTGATAAATCCGGTTAACGTAAAAGTCTTGCGAAAAGGACTTTAGGGAACAGACCAGTATGGCCAATACCTTCCAGATGGTTTTCATTGTCATAATTTATGTTTTTAAGTTAATAACTAGTTAGAACAAAATGATTGCCTCAAGTATAATGTATTGAAACTACAAAGACCCCAGTAAAAATACGGG
>CAZFCR010000119.1:0-9086 GCA_964517305.1 uncultured Akkermansia sp. | reverse complement strand
TCGAGATTATAATCGAATAAAAGCTCGTGTTTTACGCTGAAAAAAAACTGGATGTCTGATTCGAAAAAATCGAAATAGGGAGAGTTTTTATAGGCACTGGTCAATGCCCGCCAGTGCCTGATCTGCCAGTTTTCCTTGTAGTCTATATACACCTCGTTGATCGGCATTTTGATGGCCCGGTTCTCAACAGGAATACTGAGATCGAGTACGCCGTTGGCGGAAAGGATCTGATAACGGTTCCTGAAGCTTTGTTTCTGGTAGTTCTCGTGTTGCTCAATCAGCACCTGGTCGGCATGGAGCAGGTGGTAAAAATAATGCAGGTTGGGCCAGCAGGCGGTGCTGAGTAACACGTTCATGGCCTGTTGCTTTTAATGGTGCGGATCACTTTCCCCACAATCATGTTTTCAGGCAAAAAGCCCCAGTTTCGTGAATCAACGGCATTGTCGCGGTTATCGCCCAAAACAAAATAGTAGTTTTTTTTAATCACATACCGGTCGCTGAGTTGGTCGTTGATAAAAATACTGTCGTGCCGCAGTTCGGTTTTGTTCATTTCATAATCTTTGATGATGGCCGCGTACAGCTTAAAACTAACGGTATCGAGGCGGATGGTGTCGTTAATGCGCGGAACATAAATTTTCCCGTAATGATCCCGGTTCCATTTATATTTAGACGAAAAAGGAAAACAGGTCTCGTCAAAAGCACCTGCCTTTTCAGATTTCCGCACCGCCCGCAGTACCATTGAATCTCTTCTCAGGCGCCAGTATTCCTGGAAGGTAAGTGAATAGCTGTAATCCATCTCACCCGAAATGGCACCGCCTTCCCTCAGGTTGTAACGCAATAAAAACGCGCTGTCGGCCGCGATTTTTGTTTTGATAAAATAATTGTGTTTGATAGTGGCTGTATCCTGTATTTTCAAACCATTCAGGTAAACAGTTTTTTCCACGATCTCTAGACTGTCGCCGGGAAGACCAAATACACGCTGCACAAGATACGTGGCGGGTGTCACACTGTCTTTTACGGGATACTTAAAATAAATAACATCGTTGGTGGTGAGTTTGTTTTTATATTTCCTGATCAGCAAAGCGTCTCCTTCAAAAAAGGTGTTCTGCATGTCCTGGCTGTTTACACGAACAATGTCATAACCATACCTTTTAAAAGCAAGAAAGATCATCAGCGCCACAGAAGCGCTGATGAACCAGTTAAGCTGTAAAATAAAATTCAGAATATGTTTTAATTTACCGATGCCTTTTCTCTTTTCAGTTTGCGGCGGGTGTTCCATTTACTGAAACCCCATAAAGCAAGTACAGTCAGAATAAACGGGATCTTGATGGAATGCAGCTTGCCATCTTCAACATAACAAAGGAAACGCTCCCAGCGGAATTTTCCTTCTTTACTGTTTTTAAACAAGGAGCCAAGCACTTCTTTTCCACTCACCGGATTGTTGGTTTCGTATTTCATGCTGAACCATACAAAGAACGGTGATCCCACAATGTGATCATATGGCACCATTCCCCAGCTGCGGCTGTCAGCGCTGTTGTGCCGGTTATCGCCCATCATAAAATAATAGTCCTGTTTAAACGTATAACTTGTAATGGGCTGACCGTCATAAAGCACCTGGCTGCCTCGCACCGACACCTGGTGAATGCCGTCATCATAAGTGTTCATGATTTTTTCGTAGAGGTGCACATTCTGTGTGTCAATGGCCACAGTCATCCCGGCTTTTGGAATAAGAAGCGGACCAAAGTTGTCGTTGTTCCAGGGATAACTTTTATGATGAGGAAAAATCCTGAAATCATAATACCCTTTTGGTTCAATCTTCCTTGTCACTGAATAAACTTCCGGCATCGCTTTTACCTTGGCAGCCACATCCGCAGGCATGTTCAGATCGTAATAGCTTGTATCCATAAAAGGACTTTCTATTTTCATGGCTTCCGTCACATAAATGTCCAGCTGATCGAGCAGCTGCCCGTTGCTGAGCGCGTTGTTGCGATCACGGGTCGCTATGTTTTCACCGAAAATATTCGTTTTTGTTTTTACAATGTAACGGTGCTGCGCGCGCTCTGGCATGGGCTGCGGTTTACCATTGATGCTGATCTCTCCGTTTTTAATTTCAAGTTTATCGCCGGCAATTCCCACACACCGTTTTACATAGTGATCGCGTTTGTCGATGGGCCGTGAAGTAACCTTGCCGTAAGGCTCGTCCGGACCATTAAGATACTGCCATGCCTGTGACTGATAATAACTTTGCGGTTTTCCCGGATCTTCACGTTTGATGCTTTCTGCAATTTCGCGCACCACATTGTAATAGCTGGCATTTTGTTGTTTTAATAATACTGTGTCGCCATCAGGATAATTAAATACCACGATCTGGTTGTTTTTTACATCACCAAATCCTGGCAACCTGAAGTAAGGAAGTTTGATCCACTCGAGGTACGATTTTTTTGTTTCACTAAGAGGCAGTGTGCTGTGTGCAAAAGGGAAGGACAAAGGAGTTTGCGGGATCTTGGGTCCATAGGCGAATTTGTTTACAAATAAAAAGTCGCCCACCATCAGTGATTTTTCGAGTGAAGAGGTGGGGATCGTAAATGCTTCTATAAAATAGCCACGGATAATGGAAGCTGCTATCACTGCAAAAATAATAGGATCCACCCAGTTGCGGATAAACCGGTTCGGTTCGTTTTTAAAGCGGCTGAGACCAACATATTTAGCGGTATCGTCAAACCCGAGTTTTACAAAAAAGATGTAAGGGAGAATTGAGGCGAACAACAGATCACTATTGGAAGGTTTGTTGAATGCACGCGCGGTGTTAAATCCATACACACCGTACATCAGGATGTTTACACCCGGAACGATCATGATCAGGCACCACCACCAGGGTTTATCAAGCAACTTTGCAAGAATGTAAAAGTTGTAAACCGGAATCCAGGCTTTCCAGGACTCCACTCCTGCCTTGGCGAACAGTTTGCTTAATCCAAAGAACGACGCCAGTACCAGCAGTAAAAAAATGTAATTTCCCATAAGATGCTGTGAATATATATAATTTATACCGATCAGTAAGAGGCGTTTTTTCAGCCGCGGATAAAGCGCGCTGTTAATATTTGTTAGTGTTTGAACCATACCTGTTTACGGCCGTTCACATCTGTTTTCAGGCGTTTGATCATACGCTGTACGGTGTGAAAATTTTCGCTTTTCAGAAACTTTTTGCCGTGTGTTTTAAGACTTTCGCGGTCAGCACAGGCTGCCGAATTTATTGTATCTTTAAGCCGAAATTCAAACCTGCGTTGTTGGCAGGCTAAAAAAAATTATGATAAAAATTACTCTCCCCGATGGTTCTGTTCGTGAATATGAAAAAGGAACTACTGCACTCCAGGTTGCTCAAAGCATCAGCGAAGGGCTCGCACGCAACGTGCTTGCCGCACAGGTAAACAACGAAGTATGGGACGCTACCCGCGCCATACATAACGATGTCAGTCTTAAATTGCTTACATGGAACGATCCGCTTGGAAAAGAAACCATGTGGCATTCATCGGCACACATCATGGCCGAAGCGCTTGAAGCACTTTACCCGGGCGTAAAATTCTGGGTAGGTCCGCCGCTTGAGAACGGATTTTATTATGATGTTGACCTTAACGGACAAACCTTAACTCCGGCCGATTTTGAAAAAATTGAGCAGAAGATGCTCGAACTCGCCAGGAAAAATAATACCTACGAACGCAAAGAAATTTCAAAAAGCGATGCCATCACTTATTTTAAGAACAAGGGTGATGAATATAAACTCGATTTGCTTGAAAGACTTGAAGACGGCAATATCACACTCTACACACAGGGCGACTTCACAGACCTTTGCCGCGGACCGCACATTCCTTCGACTGGTTTTGTAAAAGCAGCGAAGATCCTCAACATTGCCGGTGCTTACTGGAAAGGCGATGAGAAAAATAAAATGCTCACACGCGTTTATGGAATTACTTTTCCAAAGGATAAAGATCTGAAAGATTATCTGGCGCTTTTGGAGGAAGCAAAAAAACGCGATCACCGGAAACTCGGAAAAGAACTCGAACTGTTTACTTTTTCTGAAAAGGTAGGCATGGGCCTTCCGCTCTGGTTGCCAAAAGGCGCCATGCTGCGCGAACGCCTCATTCAGTTCATGCAGAAAGCGCAAACCAGGGCAGGTTATTTGCCGGTGGTAACACCGCACATCGCACAAAAGGAATTGTACGTGTGTTCAGGTCACTACGAAAAATATGGCAAAGATTCTTTCCAGCCCATCAAAACACCGCACGAAGGCGAGGAGTTTTTTCTTAAACCGATGAACTGCCCGCACCATTGCGAGATCTACAAGGCTTCACCAAAATCATATAAAGATCTGCCTGTACGTTTTGCTGAGTTTGGAACCGTTTACCGTTACGAGCAGCACGGTGAACTGCATGGTTTGACCCGTGTTCGTGGTTTTACCCAGGACGACGCGCATCTTTTTGTGCGCCCTGATCAGGTTAAAGAAGAGTTCTGCAAAGTAATTGATCTTGTTTTGCACGTTTTTAACGCGCTTGATTTTAAAGAATACACCGCGCAGATTTCACTCCGCGACCCTGAAAACCGGGCAAAATACATTGGTTCCGATGAAAACTGGTCGCTCGCTGAGCAGGCCATCATTGAGTCGGCCGCTGAAAAAGGGCTGAAAACCGTTGTAGAACTGGGCGAAGCGGCTTTTTACGGGCCGAAGCTCGACTTTATGGTGAAAGATGCACTGGGTCGCAAATGGCAGCTGGGTACCATTCAGGTAGATTACAACCTGCCCGAGCGTTTTGAATTGGAATACACCGGCAGCGATAACCAGAAACACAGGCCGGTAATGATCCACAGGGCACCATTCGGAAGTCTTGAGAGATTCATTGCGGTGCTGATTGAGCACTGTGGAGGAAATTTCCCACTCTGGCTGACACCCGACCAGGTAGCAATTTTGCCTATTTCTGAAAAATATAATAATTACGCTCAAAATGTATTAAATTTGTTGGGCAATTACGATATACGCGGGTTTGTAGACGATCGCAACGAAAAGATCGGAAAAAAGATCCGCGATAACGAAATGAAAAAAGTTCCTTTTATGCTGGTAGTCGGAGAAAAAGAAGAGGCTGAAAATACCATCGCGGTGCGTGCGCGCAGCAAAGGTGATATCGGATCCTTCTCTGTAAAAGATTTTTCAGACTATGTAAAACAACTCATCGAAGGTGATTTTAAAGAAAAAAACAATGAAACTGCTGGCGAACAGCCAGAGTAAATAAAAACAAGTATAACTAAAAAACGGAGGCTCCTATCAACCAAAAGAAACCAAATACACCACCCGCAACTTCTGCAGGTAGTGATTCACCAAGACCAGCATTCAAACCCAGAGGCTTAAAGGCGGGCTTTAAACGCCCCGGTGTAAAAGAAGAACTGCACAAGATCAACGGCAGGATCACGGCTCAAAAAGTACGTGTTGTTGGCGAAGACATTGAAGCAGGTGTGTACCCTCTCAGCAAGGCACTTGAAATGGCGCGCGAAAAAGCGCTTGACCTGGTTGAAATAGCACCCAACGTTGATCCCCCGGTTTGTAAAATCATCGATTACGGGAAATTCCTTTACGAACAAAAGAAAAAAGCCAAAGAGATCAAAGCCAAAGCAGCCAAGGTTGTTATCAAAGACATCCGTTTTGGTCCGCATACAGACGAACACGATTTTAATTTCAAAAAGCAACATGCCATTAAGTTCCTGAAAGAGGGATGTAAGGTAAAAGCCTATGTATTTTTTAAAGGTCGCGAGATCGTTTTTAAAGTACAGGGTGAGATCCTTCTGCTTCGTTTTGCGAATGAACTGGAAGAGTGGGGTAAAGCAGAACAGCTTCCTGTACTCGAAGGTAAAAAGATGCTCATGCTCATAGGGCCAAGAAAAAAATAGAAGATTCTTTTAATCATCCATAAAAACCAGGTTTTGCCTGGTTTTTTTATTTTACGATCTTCCGATCCTTACCTGAAAGCCATAAAAAAAGCCGGGGCGGTCCCGGCTTTTTTTAAGATTTTACTTTTTTATTTGAGATCGTTCAATACGTTCGAAGCTTCGTAGATGTATGGATCCTTGGCAACATTCTTCACCCAGCGACTTTCTCTGCCCATGCGTGTGGTATCGGTGCCAAAACGCAGCTTGTCTTCAGGAAGCAGGCTCGCATTAAAGCCTTTGATCTCCTTGCGAAGGTCTTCATACTTTTTGTTCTGCTCACGCAATTGGTTTTGTTCTGCACGGTACGCATCCAGTTTAAGGCTGTATCTCGTGTCTTCTTTTTTTACTTTCCATTCTTTGGCTTGTTGGTCAATCAGATTGAACTGTGGATTGGTACTCACGCGTTTGTGACTGTTTTTGATCACCGCGTTGTAATCGATCTTGTTCATCTCGGTATAATTGGCGCGACCAATCTCATCCCAGGGCATCGGGTTATCGAGTTCTTTTTCACCGATATCAATGTACGCATAAGGGTCAGGAAGCACCACGTCAGGCGTTACACCTTTCAGCTGTGTTGCTCCGCCATTGATGCGGTAAAATTTCTGCTGAGTGATCTTAACAGACCCCACCGGTTTAATGGTATCAAACTGTGGAATGAGCATCTGATCCAGATCGTAAAAAGATTGTACGGTGCCTTTTCCAAAACTTGAAGTTCCTACGATCACCGCGCGTTTATAATCCTGCATGGCCGCGGCTAAAATTTCACTGGCACTGGCGCTGCTGTGGTTGATGAGGATCGTCAGCGGACCATCCCAGACCACTTCCGGATTTTTGTCTTCCAGTATGTTCACCGGCGCATTGTTTTTTCCTTTCACCTGAACAACAGGTCCTTTGGTAAAGAACAGGCCGGCCATGTCAACCACTTCCTGCAACGATCCGCCACCGTTGTCCCTGAGATCTACAATCAGGCCCTTGATGTTTTGTTTTTTCAGTTTTTCAATTTCTTTGCGCATGTCCTGCGAACAGTGGCGCGCGCCGTTGCGCGTAAAGTCTGTGTAAAACGAAGGAAGATAAATGTAACCGAGTTTGTTTTTATTTTCAATCACCGCGCTCCTTGCAAAGGTTTCTTCAATCTCAACCACATCCCTGATGATCGGGATCACTTTAATACTGTTGTCGCTTTTTCTTACGGTAAGCCTTACTTCAGTGCCTTTGCGGCCTTTGATCAGTTCAATGGCTTCATCCATGTCCATATTGGTAATGTCCACAGGTTCTCCGGCTCCCTGCGCCACTTTCAGAATGTCGTCGCCGGCTTTTAATTCGCCCTGTTTGGCGCTTGGACTACCTGCAATGATCTCGCTGACTTTTAAAATACCGTCTTTCGACTGCAGTCTCGCGCCAATGCCTTCAAACTGCCCGCTCATGCCCTGGTCAAATCGTTTTTTGTCCTTCGGCGCAAAATACTGCGTGTGTGGATCGTAAATACTAGTCACCGCGTTGGCGAACTCTGAGAATTTATCGCGGTCGGTCACTTTTTTCAGACGTTTAAACCAGTCTTGCTGAAACTTAAGTGTTTTGCGGCGCGCGTCCACTTCAAGTGTGTCGTATGAAAGAATTTTCACAGCCGTGTCATTTTTTTCTTTCGCTTTCTCCTGTTTGTTCAGCGCTTCGTCTAAACGAAAAAGAACCTGGTACTTAAGCATCTTGCGCCATTCGTTTTTTAATTCAGCTTCCGTTTTCGCATAAGGAATTTTTTTCCAGTCAAATTCATATTCTTCTTCAGCATTATAATCCAGTGGTTTTGAAAGGATCTCAGCGCTCCAGCTTTCTTTCTCGGCAATTCGTTTGTCGATGATGCTGCGGCTTGCTTTGTAAAAATCGTGACGCTGGTTGGCGATCTGATCATCGATATCAAATTTGTATTTTGTCAGTTCATCAAC
Source organism: uncultured Akkermansia sp. (assembly GCA_964517305.1). Classification (GTDB taxonomy): domain Bacteria; phylum Bacteroidota; class Bacteroidia; order B-17B0; family Aurantibacillaceae; genus Aurantibacillus. The sequence goes on along the minus strand of CAZFCR010000119.1, from coordinate 1,176 downwards.
GTCGCTCTGTAAAAGAAATTTTTTATTCAGATCGGTGTTCAGGTACTGGTCAAATACTTTTTCGCTGAATTTGTCATCCAGCTTGCCCGGCGAATAATGCAGCTGTTTAAGGCTGTCAACAATCAGACTGAATATAACATCGTTGCGGTCGAACACATACCTCACCACAGTAAAGGAAGAGAGAAGAACAATGGCCGCGAACAGGATGGTTTTTTTGGTAATCTTTTGAATTGGCTTTTGCATACAATGGTTTGTGTATTCACAAATTTAATCGATAAATCAGCATTTGCGCGGCCGCCTGTCATATATTTCAGCGCGCCTACTCAAAACTTGTTTAAATATTGTTAAAAGCCGGTAGCCCCGGGCGCCTATCTTTAGGGCTTTACAAACCATATTTTATGATCGATTTTTCGAGGGCGCAACTGACTCACTTCTGTATACATTTTGTAGGTAATAAAGGATTGGGCGAAGAACTCACCTGCAGCGACAAGGTATTTGAGTTTAAGGATGATTTTGTAAAAGAAACTGTTCTGCGTTATTTTCTGAGTCCATTTAAAACCGATATCTATTATCAGTTCAAAGGCAAGGTGGATGTTTCGCTCGACAGTGTTGCAAACGTATGCGAAGATATTTTTACCACCCGCAAGGAGTTTGTTGAACAAAGTAAAAAAGCGGCCACACATCTGTATAACCAAAGCATGCATCCGAAGATCAAAGGCGGTGAATTTTTTGTTTGTTTTTTTAAAGATGCGATGGTAGACGGCGAGCTGTGTGACGCCATTGGTTATTTCAAAACAGAGAACAAAGAAACATTCCTGAAAGTTTATCAGCACGTTGATGAATTTGAAATGGATTGCGACAACGGCATTAACATCAACAAACTGGATAAAGGCTGTCTGGTATTTAATACGGATAAAAAGAACGGGTACAAGATGAGCATCATCGATACCAACAACCGCGTGGCCGAGTGCGCGCTGTATTGGGAAGAAGATTTTCTGAATGCCACCATCAAACCAAACGGATATTACCACACCAAAAATTTTATCGATGCTTCAAGGGGATTTTGTGAAGAAGTATTGACAGAGGCCAATAACGTAAACAAACAGGATCAGATGATGATGCTTAACAAAAGCACATCCTACTTTAAAGAAAAAGATAAATTTAACCTGCAGGATT
>CAZFCR010000118.1:0-9181 GCA_964517305.1 uncultured Akkermansia sp. | reverse complement strand
CCCAGAGAGGTGATGTGTTTTGGGATCAGGGTCAAAGGGCCGCATACTTTAACCTGCGCGCCGAGTTTCTGAAGGCAGAAAATGTTCGACAAAGCCACACGCGAGTGCAAAATGTCGCCAACGATCACTATTTTTTTTCCTTTGAGGTTGCCCAGTTTTTCCTGCATTGAAAAGGCGTCGAGCAGTGCCTGGGTAGGGTGTTCGTGGGCACCGTCGCCGGCATTGACAATGCGGGCGTTTACTTTTTTTGATAAATAGATAGCAGCTCCGGGTGAGGCATGGCGCATCACAATCATGTCCACTTTCATGGCAAGAATGTTGTTAACCGTGTCAACAAGCGTTTCGCCTTTTTTTACAGAAGAATTGGAGGCAGAAAAGTTGATCACGTCAGCGCTGAGGCGTTTTTGCGCCAGTTCAAATGAAAGCCGCGTGCGGGTTGAGTTTTCGAAAAAGAGGTTGGCTACGGTGATGTCGCGGAGCGAAGGCACTTTTTTGATGGGACGGTTGATGACTTCTTTAAAATTCGCGGCAGTACTGAGAATGAGTTCAATGTCGTTTTTGTTCAGCTGTTTTATTCCCAGTAAATGATTGACGCTTAGATGGCTCATTCTTTTTTTTGAAATCCTTGTTTCAAAAGCTAAAAGTAGCTTTTATATTTTAATATAATAAAATTTTTTAAGTGTTGGGCAGGTACCTTGTTGTGATGACCTGACAATGGTGGGCACCGTGACCACAGATCATATAACCGAGGGCGAGCACTGAACAAATGCCTGAAGCAGTATTGCCCGTTCTCAACAAAGTTTCGTCGGAAAAACTCCGGAATAAACACATGTTGGAACGTCGCACGGCTTCGAACTCTTCAAATAAATTTTTCAGATCCCTGTTCTGTGTTTCGGCATGCTGCGCGTATTCATTCTCATCGAAAGGAAGCGGCTGCTGCTGATCTTTTCTTGCAAAACGAAGTGCGCGATAGGCCATGATGCGCTCCGTGTCTATGATGTGAATGAGCACCTGCTTTACAGTCCACTTGCCTGCTGCGTACGCGTAATTTTCTTTTTCAGGCGGAATGGCTGCTATCAGGTTTTTTATTTCCTGAAAATTGGCCAGCAGCGCTTCATGCACATTGTTCTGTTTTACAAGAGGAATGTAATTTTCATAATAGGCCGGGTAGGTTGATTTGTCAGGTCTCATGCTTATCTTTTTTAAACGCGGACTTATTCGTCAAGCAAGGTTACTTTGTCTTTTCCGTCCACATCTTTCCATTCCACTTTTACGTTCTGTGAGGCAATTGAATCGATCACAATTCCCGTATACTTGGCCTGTATAGGCACGTGGCGCGAAAATCGCCTGTCAACAAGCACCAGCAACTCCACATCTTTTGGTCGGCCGAAAGCAAGCATGGCATCAAGCCCGGCCCTGATGGTACGGCCGGTAAACAGCACATCGTCTATCAGCACAACGTTTTTATCTTCAATAATAAAATCAATGTTGGTGCGGTTGGGGATCAATTCTTTTTTTCTGAAATCATCGCGGTAAAAAGTGATGTCCAGTTCACCGCAGTTGATTTTTTTGGTTTTTAAGATCAGCTGTAATTCCTGCTGGATCCTCCTGGCAAGAAAAATGCCACGTGGCTGAAGACCAATGATCACCGTTTTACTGAAATCATTGTGCACTTCTATCAGCTGGTGACAAAGGCGTTTGATGGTAACGTCGAAACGTGTTTTTTCAAGTAGAATTTTTGGCTGCACGGGAATGCTGATTAAGTGATAAATATAAAAAATTATTCACGGCTTTTACTATCCATCACAATGGTCACCGGACCATCGTTAACGAGCATCACCTGCATATCGGCCCCGAATACACCTGCTTTGCAGGGTTTTCCAAGTTCTGCGGTACAGGCACTCAGAAATTTTTCGTACAGGGGAACGGCCTGTTCCGGTCGCGCTGCCCTGATGAACGAAGGCCGGTTTCCTTTTTTAGTGGAAGCGTGGAGGGTAAACTGACTCACCACCAGTATTTCGCCCGCCATCTGTTTGATGTCGAGATTCATTTTCCCGTCTGAGTCAGGAAAGATGCGCATGTTGCTCAATTTTCCAACGAGGTACAAAATATCATCTTCGGAATCTTCGGTTTCAATGCCAAGTAAAACCAGTAAACCAGGTCCTATTGAAGCGCAGGGTTTGTCTTCGATGGTAACCGAAGCAGTGCTGACACGCTGGATAACGAGGCGCATAAATTCAGCTTAACCCTTTTGTTTAAACTTGTTGATGGCCTTGATGGTAAAATCGCTCAGCACCAGTTTGCCGCTCATGCCGGCGCGCTCGAGCAGCAACTCGTCCCATTTTTCGGTTCCCTGCCACATTACTTTTTTCAGCATGCTCATGGCTTCGGGATTGCTGTTTGCGAGTTTAACCGCGAGCGTTGTTATCGCGGCGTCCATTTCTTCAACGGTGGCAAAGGTTTCAGCGTAGAGTCCTTTTTCACGGGCCCAGGCTGCACTCTGCCATTCGGTGGCGTTGATGGTCATCTGGCAAAAAGCGGAATTGCCTATTTTGCGTTCAACGGCGGGGCCAACAACAAAAGGTCCGATGCCCACGGCCAGCTCGCTCAGTTTTACAGAAGCTGTTTCGAGGGCAAAAGTATAGTCAGCGCTGGACGCGATGCCCACACCGCCACCAACAGCTTTGCCCTGCACGCGTGCGATAATAAATTTTGGTGCTTTCCGCATGGCATTGATCACTGCGGCAAATCCTGAGAAAAAGCGCAGACCTGTATCAATGTCCTTAATGCTGATGAGTTCATCGAAACTGGCACCCGCGCAAAAGGCCTTGTCGCCTTCGCTTTTCAGCACAATCACGCGTGCCGACTCATCTTTGCCCAGTTTTTCTATCTCCGCGGCAAGTTTGCGTAGTTGTTCTCCAGGCATGGAGTTGCTTTGCGGGTGAAAAAATGTGATGGTGCCAATACCGTTGGCGATCTCTGATTTTACAAAAGCTTCCTGCATTGTTTTTTTGAATTTTGTTTAAAAAAAGAAGGGCGCAGAAACTGCACCCTTCGTGTTGGAGTATTAAACCAGAATGGTTACCGGGTTTTCTATAAAAGTTTTTAAAGTCTGGAGAAACGCGGCACCTGTTGCGCCATCCACCGTGCGGTGATCGCAGGCAAGGGTAAGTTTCATAACGTTACCCGGAACCACAGCGTTGTTTTTTACAACCGGAACCTGACGGATGGCACCAACCGAGAGTATACAGGATTCAGGCGAGTTGATGATCGACGTAAATGACTCAATGCCAAACATACCAAGGTTGGAAACTGTAAAGGTGTTGCCTTCCCAGTCCTGTGGTTGCAATTTTTTATCACGCGCGCGTTTACCGAGATCTTTCACTTCAGTTGAAATAGCTGAAAGAGATTTCTGATCGGCAAAACGTACAACAGGCACAAGCAGTCCGTCTTCAACGGCAACAGCCACGCCAATGTGAATGTGTGAATAGGAACGGATCTTATCGCCCATCCAGCTCACGTTTACTTTAGGGTGTTTGCGCAGCGCGGCAGCACAGGCTTTAATCACGAGGTCATTAAACGATACTTTGGTGTCGGGCATGGCATTGATCACATTTCTTGCAGCCATGGCGTTGTCCATGTCGCATTCAATGTTGAGGTAAAAATGCGGGGCGCCGTTTTTGCTTTCGAGTAATCTGCGGGCAATGGTTTTGCGCATCTGTGATACCGGCTCGTCGTGGTAACTTTCTTCACCGGTTTGAACTGAGGCAGATTTAGCGCCTGCTGAAGCACCCGGTTTAAAATTTTCAATATCTGCTTTTGTGATGCGGCCGTTTTCAGCGCTGCCCTTCACTTTGCTGAGGTCGATGCCTTTTTCTTTAGCCAGCGCTTTGGCCAGAGGCGAGGCCTTGATGCGGCCGTCTGCACTGGTTGGTGAGGCGGATGAGCTTTCCTGTTTTTTTGTGGGAGTGGTTTCCGCGGTTTTATTTTCTGTTTTCGCCGGCGCGGCTTCTTTGTTTTGTCCTGCAGCCGCAAGAATGGCTTCAACATCTTCACCGCCTTTGCCTAAAATGGCGAGTACAGCGTCAACCGCTGCGCCTTTCCCTTCCGCTACTCCCTGGTAAATCAGTACGCCGTCCTGGAAAGATTCAAATTCCATGGTGGCTTTGTCAGTTTCAATATCTGCCAGTAATTCGCCGCTCTTCACTTTGTCGCCAACTTTTTTGTGCCATTTGGCCACAACGCCTTCGCTCATGGTATCGCTGAGTTTGGGCATACGCACCACTTCAACATCCGCAGGGATGGCTGCTGTTTTTTGTTCTTTCGCGCCGCTGTTGTCTGATTTATTTTCTTTGGCCGGTGACTCTTTCGTTTCCTCTTTTTTAGCCGAAGTCGAGCCACCATCAAGCAGTCCGCTGATGTCTTCACCTTCTTTTCCCAGAATCGCAATGATAGAATCTACAGGTACGGCTTGTTTTTCCTGAACACCAATGTGCAATAAAACGCCATCCTGAAACGATTCAAATTCCATGGTAGCTTTGTCGGTTTCAATATCCGCGAGGAGTTCTCCGCTCTTTACCTTGTCGCCCACTTTTTTATGCCATTTGGCAATCACGCCATCAGTCATGGTATCACTCAACTTGGGCATTTTAACTACTTCAGCCATTATAATGTATAAAAATGATAGTTTAAATAAATGAAATCTCTTTATTACTCAATGATGTACGGGTAATTGGGCTCGGCGTAAACATCCTTGTAAAGTTCTTCGGGTTCAGGGTATGGACTTTCCTCAGCAAACTGCACTGATTCGTTAACCAGCGCTTTGATTTTTTCCTCCATGGCCTCAATGGCTGCATCGTCTATCCATTTGTTCGACTTCATGGTAGCCAGTACTTTATCAATAGGGTCCTGTGCCTGGTATTGTTTTACTTCATCTTTGCTGCGATAGGTCTGAGCATCGCTCATGCTGTGACCTTTGTAGCGGTATGTTTTCATTTCAAGGAAAGTAGGACCATCGCCCCGGCGCGCGCGCGCTACAGCATCTTCCATGGCTTCGTGAACCGCTTCCACACTTAAACCGTCAACGGCTTTTGAAGGCATGTCGTAGGCTAATCCGAGTTTCCAGAGATCGTGCACATTGCTGGTACGTTCTACAGAAGTACCCATCGCGTACATGTTATTTTCAACGATGAAGATCACAGGCAGTTTCCAGGTCATGGCCATGTTAAAAGCTTCGTGAAGTGCGCCCTGACGAACGGCTCCGTCGCCCATAGAGCAAACGCAAACGTTATCTGTGCCGTTGTATTTTTCAGCGAAAGCAATGCCGGCGCCGAGAGGGATCTGTCCGCCCACGATGCCATGTCCGCCTACAAAATTATGTTCTTTGCTGAAGATGTGCATGCTGCCTCCCTTGCCTTTGCTGCAGCCCGTGATTTTGGCATACATTTCGGCCATTACATATTTGGGATGCAGACCCAGACCGATCGGATGCGCGTGATCCCGGTAAGCCGTGATGTGTTTATCGTCTTTTTTGGTAGCGCTTACGGTTCCTGCTACAATGGCTTCCTGACCAATGTAAAGGTGGCAAAACCCTTTGATCTTCTGCTGTACATACACCTGCCCGGTTTTTTCTTCGAAGCGGCGCATCAAAAGCATTGATTCATACCATTTTAAATATTGTTCTTTGGTAAATTTCGATTTTTTTTCCGTTGCGGTTTTAGCCATAGCCATCTTGATAATAAAAACACAAAAATAACAGAAAAATAAGAAAAAAGCCCTTTTTGCCGTGGTCCGCTGTATTTTGTATGTTACGTAACAAATGCGCTTTAATGTTTTATTTTTACAGCGTATTAAATGGAGCCAGGAAATAATTTAAAAAAAGAGCTAAACGAGATTTTTGAAACGCTCAAACCCGGGCTGCCGCTTAAATCAATTGAAAATTCACTGGCGCAACTTACAAGAATTATTTCCCGGGAGGCAATTCGCAACAAAACAAAGGCAAAACATTTCCACCAGTTTATTTCAGATGTACAAAGGATCTTTTTAAGCCAGGCCGCATTTATGAAAGAAAATACCAATGCCGCCGCGCGTGAAGCTTCTGAAAAATCGTTTTACGGTTCGTTAGATATGATCAGAGAGGAGTTGATGCAATTTCTTGAACAGGAAGATAAATGAATATTGCCTATAAACCCTATCTCCTGGAGTTCAAACACCCTTTTGGTGTTTCATCCAATACCAGAAAAAACACGCTGAGTATTTTTATCCGGATCGACAATGGAAAATGGTCGGGATACGGAGAAGCCTGCTTGCCGCCTTATCTTGGAGAAACTGAAGATGAAACACTTGCTTTTTTTGAAAAGTGTTCAGAACTGTTGTCAGCTTACAAAGGTGATTTTTCAATAACGGAACTGCTCACCAAAACCGATGTCTTGTCGCCCGGATGTAATGCGGCGAAAGCTGCTATCGATATCGCGCTTCACGACCTGAAAGGCAAGATGCTCGGAAAACCCTGTTACGCGCTGTTCGGACTCGAAAAAAGTCAGCCGCGCGCCACCGCTTTTACAATTGGAATTGATAATGAGGCGAGACTTGAACAGAAGATCATTGAGGCGTCGGATTTTAAAATTCTGAAGATAAAAGCGGGTACTGCCGATGATAAGCGCCTCATCAGGCAGATCAGGAAATTTACTTACAAACCCCTTTACGTAGATGTGAACCAGGGCTGGAAAGACTGGCACACAGTGATCAACATGCTTGGCTGGATGAAAGAACAGGGCGTAGAACTGGTGGAACAACCCATGCCTGTGAAAATGACCGAAGAAATGCGGCGCGTAAAAGAACACAGTCCTCTGCCTCTGTTTGCCGATGAAAGTGTAAAACGTTTAAAAGACATTGATGCGGTTGCGGAGCAGTTTCACGGCATCAATATCAAGCTCATGAAAAGCACCGGTATGGCCGAAGCTTTTAAAATGATTAAAAAAGCGCGGGAGCTGAAACTCGGTGTGTTCCTGGGCTGCATGGCTGAGAGTTCGTGCGCTACAACTGCCATGGCGCAGCTGATGGGTTTGGCGGATCACATTGACCTGGACGCGCCGAATCTGTATAAAAACGACCCCTTTGAGGGAGCCGCTTATAAAGACGGGCAGGTTGTGCTCAGCGATTTGCCCGGACTTGGACTCAGGATCAGGAAAGAGATCTTCTGAGTAATTGAATTATTGTTTATCTTTCGGTATCCAAAAAAAGAACCATGAAAAAAATCTATTTTACCTTTTTCCTTTTTATTTTCCATTTATCTTCTTTTTCTCAGCAATGGTGTGCGCCGGGTTCGGTATGGAATTATAAGGTTGATGACAACGGTTACCCCAACGCCCGTTTGGCTTATGTAGAGCTGAAAGTAACCGGAACAGATACCCTGAATGGCAAAGATTGTTATGTGATTTCAGGAGAAGGAAAAGGCATCAACTATAACTACTGGGCTCCGCATCTGCCATCATGGCCTTATAATGTCGGTTATAAATTTTATACCTATGAGGACTCCGGTGTGATATACATTTCAAGAGGCGCCAGGTTTGATACACTTGTTAATTTTAATGCGTTACCTGGAGACAAATGGTTGCCCGTATTTCTGCATCCTGATTGCCAATCTTCCGAATACATAAGCCCTTTAACAGTGCAGGATACGGGCCATGTGACTATTAACGGGTTGTACCTGAAAAAAATAACTGCGGGGTACCAGGACTTTATTGAAGGCATCGGTGGTGTTACCTGGTTTATGTACAATTATCAGACTTGTATAGTCGATGTACAAGGAGACGGCCAATTCACTTGTTTCCGCGCGGATAACTTTCCGGTTTACATATCGCCTCTGCATAAGGAATGTGTCAACTGGGTGTCTGTGCCCGAGGTCAATGCGTCTTCGCGCCTTCAGGTGTTTCCCAACCCCGGTTCAGGAAAGTTTAATATAGAAACAGGAAATAATGCCTCCGCCCGCGTGTTTGACCTTACCGGAAAATTAATATTATTTCAGCAACTCGGAACCGGTTCCAGTACCATTCACCTCGAACAATGCCCTTCTGGTATTTATGTACTTGAAGTGACGGAACCACAAGCGCGTCACGTTCGCAAACTGACAAAGATCGATTGATCCTGACCCTTATTTCTGATCGCCCATGCGCTACAAAACCATAATTGGCGGCGGGACCAAAATTCACCCCTTTTGCTCCAACAGGATTGGCAAATAATCTTACTTTTGTACTCCGAATTTTATGGTTTTCAGCGGTATAACATTTTTAGTTTATTTTCTTCCTCTTTTCCTGCTGCTGTACCATTTGGTGCCCCACCGTTTTAAAAACGCGGTCATTCTTGCGGGCAGTATTTATTTTTACAGCTGGGGCGGCCCAAAATTTATTTTTGTAATACTTGGAACTACCTTTCTCGACTATTTTCTGGTGAATGCCATGGACAGGCAAAAAAATCAGTCCGGCAAAAAAAGGTTTTTGGTTCTTTCGCTTTGCCTCAACCTCGGGTTGCTGTTTTATTTTAAGTACTGTAATTTTTTTATTGATAACATCAACGCCGTTCTGGGTACTGAGATCCACTGGTTAAAGGTGGTGCTGCCGATCGGCATTTCATTTTACACCTTTGAAAGCCTCACCTATGTGATCGACGTGTATCGCGGTGTTCACAAGCCCCTGAAAAACGTCTGGCATTACCAGACTTACATCCTGCTGTTTCCGAAACTGATTGCAGGTCCCATTGTGCGTTACCACGATATTGCTGATCAGATCACACACCGCGAAAAAAATTATACACCGGATGTCAAGCTCAGTGGTTTTTTGATCTTCTGTCTGGGCCTCGCAAAAAAAACAATTCTGGCAAATACGCTTGGCATGCAGGCCGACGCGGTTTTTAATCTTCCGGAGAGGGATATCGATACCGCAGCGGCCTGGGTGGGAGCACTGGCTTACACGTTTCAGATCTATTTTGATTTCAGTGGTTACAGCGACATGGCCATTGGTCTTGGAAAGATCATGGGTTTCCGTTTACCGGAAAATTTCAACAACCCTTATATCTCCGGAAGTATTACGGAGTTCTGGCGCCGCTGGCACATCACGCTCGGCACCTGGATGAAAAATTACCTTTACATTCCGCTTGGCGGAAATAAAGTTTCCAATGGCCGGCT
>CAZFCR010000117.1:0-9287 GCA_964517305.1 uncultured Akkermansia sp. | reverse complement strand
TACTGCGCTTTACCTGCTTCCTGCTCCAACAAAGAAAGATCAGGGCAGTTCTGGCTAAAATTGTATATTTAAAATTTTGCTGACGTTTTTTACACACATTGATACATGAATTTATTCAGGAAAAAAAAGATACATGACATTCTGAATGCCGCTGAATCGGGGGAACATGGCGCTCCGCTCGCCAGACACCTTGGCGTGAGAGATCTGACAGCCTTTGGCATCGCAGCTATTATAGGCGCCGGTATTTTTTCAACCATCGGCAAAGCCAGCGCAGATGGCGGACCAGGCGTGATCTTTCTTTTTCTGTTCACCGCGCTGGCCTGCAGCTTTGCGGCTTTTGCCTATGCAGAATTTGCTTCGCTCATTCCCGTAAGTGGCAGTGCGTATACATACAGTTATGTTGCTTTCGGCGAACTCTTTGCCTGGATCATTGGCTGGGCGCTGATCATGGAATATGCGATTGGCAATGTAACCGTTGCCATTTCGTGGAGCGATTATTTTACAGCCCTGGTAGAAAATGTCTCGCCCTATAAGGTGCATGAATGGCTACGCCTCGATTATTTTACCGCACGCAGCAGCTATCATGAGGTGAACCGTTTGCTGGCGGAAGGTCAAACCATGGCGCAGATTGCAGCGAACGGTGAAACAGCCAGACTCATTGAAGGATTTTATGCTTTTGCCAACGCGCCACAACTGGGTTCGCTGAGGATCATCTTTGATTTACCGGCACTCGTAGTCAATGTGCTCATTACCATGCTTGTTTACAGGGGAATTAAAGAAAGCCGGAATGCCAGCAATCTGATGGTTGTGATAAAAATAGCAGTGGTGCTGGTGGTGATCATTGTTGGTGCGTTTTATGTGAACGTTGATAACTGGGATCCGTTTATGCCCAATGGGATTACCGGTCTCCTGAAAGGCATCAGCGCGGTGTTTTTTGCGTACATCGGTTTCGACGCCATTTCAACAACGGCAGAAGAATGCCGGAATCCCCAGCGCGATCTGCCGAGGGGTATTTTGTATTCGATCATTATTTGTACAGTTTTATACGTTGCCATAGCATTGGTGATTACAGGCATGGTACATTATTCTGAGCTGAATGTGGGCGATCCGCTGGCCTATGTTTTTGAAAAGATCAAAAGCCTGCACTGGCTCAGCGGCGTGATAGCTGTTAGTGCCGTAGTGGCCATGGCCAGTGTAATGCTGGTATTTCAGCTGGGCCAGCCCCGCATCTGGATGAGCATGAGCCGCGATGGACTGTTGCCACAATCTTTCGCGAAGATCCATCCTAAATACAAAACGCCGTCATTCTCTACCATTGTAACAGGATTGCTGGTGGCCATCCCGATTTTTTTCGTAGACATCACCATGGTGACCGACATCTGTTCGGCCGGAACGCTTTTTGCTTTTTGTCTTGTATGCGGCGGTGTGCTGAAGCTGCGAATGGATCCCAACGCGCCGCCCTCGAAATTTAAAACACCTTATGTGAATGCCCGCTGGATCATCCCGGCGCTTTTTGCTGCCATGCTGATCTATATTTTTTCAGATAAATCCGTGCTGGCCACATTCACCAGTTTTGATACCCGTGAAGACGTATACCACCAGATCCCCCTTTATTTTTTCTTTTTAGGATTTGCCATTCTGTCCGTGCTCGCCTTTAAATACAGGTTCTCGCTGATACCTTCGCTTGGCTTACTCTGCTGTTTTTACATGCTTTCGCAACTCGGTTACAAAAACTGGCTTTATTTTTCGGCCTGGCTGCTGATAGGATTGATCATCTATTTTGTTTACGGATACAGGCACAGTAAATTAGCAAAGAACAAATAATTATGTTGGTATTTATAACGGGCGCAAGCTCAGGCATAGGAAAAAGCACGGCGGAGATCTTTGCCGCAAACGGTCACAACCTCATTATCACGGGCCGGCGCAAAGAACGCTTAACAGCAATAAAAACGGATCTTGAAAACAAACACGGCGTTAAAATAAAAGTATTGTGTTTTGACATCAGGAAAAACGAAGAGGTTGAAAAAGCTGTGGGAAGTCTCAGCGCTGAAGAACAAAAAATTGACCTGCTCGTTAACAACGCCGGACTGGCAGCCGGACTTTCATCGATCCAGGACGGACAGCTTTCGCACTGGGAAACCATGATAGACACTAATATCAAAGGTCTGCTTTATACCACCAGGATCATTGCAAAACTAATGATCGAAAGAAAAAAGGGTCATATCATCAACATAGGATCCATCGCGGGCAAAGAAGTGTACGCGAACGGCAACGTATACTGCGCTACCAAACACGCTGTTGACGCGCTGAACAAAGCCATGCGCATTGATCTTCTTCCATACGGTATCAAAGTAACTGCTGTAAATCCGGGAATGGTTGAAACGGAGTTCAGCATTGTGCGTTTTGACGGCGATGAAACCCGTGCCAAAAAAGTTTACGAAGGTTTACAGCCTCTCCGTCCTGAAGATATTGCAGAAACCATTTACTGGACCGCAAGCCGCCCTACTCATGTGAACATCAACGACATTGTTATCATGCCCGCAGTGCAGGCCACAGCCACCAATGTAATCAGAAACTAGCGCATGCCGCAGATAAAACATAGCCGGACCTTTTGTGTTTTATTTGCCCTGCTCTTCAACACAGCGCTCTGTTTCGCCGCGCCTCCCCTCCGCAAAGGAGGCACACGTTTGTTTTTTGGTCCTGCAGTTGGTTTTTATACCATCAATAAAAATCACGCCATTAACCCTGTTCAGCGCACAAGTGTACTGGCAGGTTTAAGAAGAGAGCAACGCATCGGACAGGAATTCAAAACTTACCTTTTGTTCGGCGTTGATTATTTTTTTCACGGTGTTGGTTTTAACTCCTACTACTTTAAACCAGAATCGCTTAAGATCTACGACAAAAGCTTCGCTTACAGGTACAACCTCAGTTTCCATGAACTGAATCTTCCCCTGCAGTTCAAATATCTTTTTAAACGCGAAGACAACAGTCTGTTCAGTCCTTACGCGGTTGCAGGGTATCATCTCCGCTACCTGGTGTTTACTCAACTCAGCATTTCGGGGGAAGGCAATGAAGTACACTCGGATCAACCCGATCTTCAATTCAAAAATCCATTGCTGTGGAACAAACTGAACTCAGCAGTGAGCATTGGCCTGGGCTGGCAAAAGAACCGGATCAGCCGCTCCCGTGGCAGTTTTTTTGTGGAAGTGAATTTCCGTTATTGTTTTTCGCCCTATTATTTTGAAGCGGATTATGCTCCGTCGTCCCTCTTCATCAACAGCACACACATTCATTTGCTGCTAGGATTAAAATTTTAGGCTTCCATTTGTTTCCGGTCTCTGAATTAATATCTTTAATTAAAATTCTCACCCATGAACAGAAGAAATTTTTTGCTGGCCACAGCCGGCACTTTGCCCGCACTCGATCTCCTGTCAGCAATAGACAAAACATTTGCAAGCGGTCTCGAAAAACACCTGAACCGGCTTGAGAACATGAGCCTTTCTGAAAGCGCCGGCGACGCGGAATTCTGGGCCTGGGTGCGCAGCAATTACAGTTTATCCACCAATCTCATTAACCTCAACAATGGCGGTGTAAGTCCGCAGCCGAAGATCGTCCAGGACGCGCACATCCGCAACTACCAGTTGTGCAATGAGGCTCCCAGTTATTATATGTGGCGCATTCTCGATCAGGGCAGAGAGGCACTGCGCAACAAACTGGCATTACTGTGCGGGGTGGGTGCCGACGAAATTGCTATTAACCGGAATTCAACAGAAGGGCTCAACAACATTATTTTCGGACTTGATCTTAAAGAAGGCGATGAAATTGTGTTGAGCCGTTTTGATTATCCCAACATGACCAATGCCTGGAAACAGAGGGAAAAACGCGACAAAGTAAAACTGGTCTGGGTGGATATTCCACAGCCCCTTGAAAATGACGATGAGATCGTTTCAATTTATGAAAAAGCCGTGACTTCAAAAACAAAGATCGTGCACATCACGCATCTCATCAACTGGACAGGTAACATTGTGCCCTGCAGAAAAATCGCAGACATGGCGCACAAAAAAGGCTGTGAGGTAATTGTTGACGGCGCACATTCTTTTGCACAGCTTGATTACAAAATTGAAGATACGGGTGCCGACTATTTTGCGGCGTCTCTGCACAAGTGGCTTTGTGCGCCGTTTGGCAGCGGACTGCTTTACATCAAACGCGCTAAAATTAAAAATGTGTGGGCGCTTTTATCGAGTGTTGACCCTGACGGACCGGATATAAAAAAATTCGAGAGCCTGGGTACACGTTCATTTGCATCAGAAATGGCCATTGGTACCGCCATTGATTTTCACAATGTGATTGGCGCGAAAAGAAAAGAAGCCCGGTTAAGGTACCTGAAAAATTACTGGGCAGAAAAAGCGGTGAAACTTCCACATGCTAAACTGTTCACTTCTCTCAAAACCGATTATTCCTGCGCGCTGGCCAACATCGGCTTCGATGGCTGGCAGGCCCATCAGATAGAGGCGCGACTTTTTGAGAAATACCGCATTCACACTGTATCCATCATCCATGAAAAGGTAAATGGCATCCGTGTAACACCTAATGTTTATACGAGCACCGAAGATCTTGATTTTCTTGTAAAAGGTTTAACAGAGATTTCAGGCGGCACCCCGCCGGCAATAAAATAAAATGTCGAAATATTTTTTACCGTTGATCATGATGATGGTGCTGGCCTGCGAGAACAAAACATCACAGGTTAAAACAAACACTGCACCCATGCCCATCGGACCATACAGCCAGGCGCTTATTAAAAACAACCAGCTGTTTGTATCCGGCCAGATTGGTTTGAGCGCCACGGGCCAACTTGACACCAGTTCTGTTGAAAACGAATGCAGGCAGGCCATGAACAATCTGAAAAACATTGTGGAAGCAGCAGGTTACAACATGAACGATGTCTGCAAAACCACCCTGTACACTACAGACCTGAATAATTTCAAAACCATCAACAAAGTGTATTCCGACTATTTTTTTGATCCGCCTCCGGCGCGTGAAACTGTGGAAGTAAAGGCGCTGCCGGCAGGCGCCCGGTTCGAAATTTCAGCTATCGCTGTCAAATGATCATTCCTGAGTGTAGATTCGTTTTACACGGCCCGACACGTTGGTCAACACCTCGTAAGGGATGGTACCCAGCGCTTTGGCCATTGCACTGATCTGTTCCGCATTTGAAAAAATGATCACCTCATCCCCTTCCTGGCAGCTGACATGGCTGACATCCACCATACACATATCCATGCAGATGCTACCCACTGTTTTGCAAAAAACCGAATTGATGTAGACGCCATGTTTACCGTTACCAAGTAAACGGCTGAATCCATCAGCATAACCAATGGGAATGGTAGCAATGCGCGACGTTTTATCAAGCTTCCCGGAACGGTTATAACCAACGGTTTCGCCGGCCAACACCTCTTTTATCTGGCTGATGCGTGTTTTGAGAGTACCCACATTCCGAAGTTGTTTTTGTTCGGCTGGCGTTGCGCCAATCCCATACATCCCTATCCCTAACCGCACCATGTTGTAATGAGCCTGTTTAAAACGGGTGATGCCTGCTGAATTACAAATATGTTTGATAAAACTGTAACCGAGCGTTTTCTCAAGCATCCCATATGCCTGCTCAAAAACACTCAGTTGCTGAGCTGTGAAAACATCCAGTTCCGGATTATCAGAAGCAGCAAGGTGCGAAAACACTGATGTAACTTTTAACTGCGGCAACTGTTTTAAACGTGCAGCGAGCAAAGGAAGATCCTTCCCTTCAAAGCCGAGCCGGTGCATGCCGGTGTCTATTTTAATGTGTACCGGAAACGGTTCGGTAATGCCGGAGCGGTCGAGCGCATTCACAAACGCATCCAGGATCCTGAAACTGTAAATTTCCGGTTCAAGCCTGTAAACGATCATCTCGTCCAGCGCGTTCTCTTCAGGACTCATGACCATGACGGGCAACAAAATATCCGACTGCCGTAACTCAACACCCTCATCGGCATAAGCAACGGCCAGATACGAAACACCCTGGAGTTCGAGTGTACGGGCAATCTCAGCGCTTCCACTGCCATAACCCATTGCCTTCACCATACACATCAGTTTAACACCCGGAGAAAGAATGGATTTATAATAATTAATATTTTCAGTCAGTTTGTTCAGATCAATTTCAAAAACAGTATCGTGACTTTTCAGCTGAAGATGCCTGCTGATCTGTTCAAAACCAAAACTCCGTGCGCCCTTCAACAGGATGGTGGCGTCGGTTAAGAGCGGCGCAAGTTTCGGAATATCCTGAATAAAATCACTGGTTGTTTCATAAAAACGCGCGGAGGAAGGAAATAAACCGCCGTGCGCTGAAATGCCCGTTCCGATGCCAATAACAAGATCAATTCCCTGCTGTTTTAAAAGTGATGCGATGCGGGGATACAATTCAGCCGGACTTAAACCAGACTGCTCAATATCCGAAATGATTACCGCCTTTTTTTTTCGCATTTTCTGTTGCTGCAGGAAATCGATAGCGATGCCGAGTGAATCCAGGTCGGAATTGTAAAAATCATTGATCAGCTGCGAATTGTTTAAACCGCTTTTGATCTCCAGCCTTAATGCCACGGGCGTAAGGGCTTTACAGCGTTCAACGATGGTATTGGCATCATATTTCAGCTGCAGCATCAGTGCCGCGCAGGTGGTAATATTGGCTGCCGAGGCAGCATCTGTAAAAGGAAGTCTGATTCCGAGTTTTGTTTCACCACTGCTTATTTGCAGGAAACCATCGTTAACAATATAACTGATATCTGCGTCGCCTGTATTCGATACCAGTGTCGTTACAGGTACAAGGTTTCCCGGTAATTGCAACCGGTTGATGCCGTTGGCAACCAGGTGCTGTGTATTTGAAAACAACTTCAGTTTTTCATTCAGCTTTTGTTTGCGGTCGGTAAAACCCTCGTCGTGTGCGGATCCCAGTGAAGTGAATACACCAAGAGTGGGCTGAATGATGTGCGATAATGAATCCATTTCGCCGGGTTTTGAGATACCAGCTTCAAATATACCGAGCGTGTGCTGTGATCTGAGTTTAAGCACACTCAGCGGCACTCCTATCTGTGAGTTATAACTTTTTGGATTCCGGCAAATGCTGAAATCGTCTTTGAGAAGCTGATACAGCCACTCCTTCACCATTGTTTTGCCATTGCTGCCTGTGATGCCGATAACAGGAATATCAAACTGTTTTCTGTGCCAGGCAGCCAGGTTTTGCAAGGCCATCAGGGGATTCTCACATTTAAGAAATGAAACGCCTTCGGAAACAAAATCATCACAAAAAAAATCCGCCGCTACCATAAAAGCCTTTATTCCGCGCTTCACCATTTCAGGAATGTATGCGTGACCGTTATTTCTCTCTGAACGCAGCGCGATGAACAACGCGCCCTCTGCCGGCATATGCGTGCGGCTGTCGTGGATAAAATGTTCGATTTGCAGGTCTCCGTTGCCACGCAGTTCGGCAGCCGTGATCCCTGATATTTGTTGAAGCGTATACATCCGGATTGCCGTGTGAGACTGTTTAAAAGCTTTTAAAAGAATTGTTAAATGTAGATGAAGAACTACGAAATTCAAATTATTTTAGGCATTATTATAATAAATCCAAGCGCATGCCTTTAGCCAACGTATTAGAACAGATCCGTAAACAAATCACTGAGATGGCCCCGGGCCTTGAATTGTTTAACGACCCGAGTCTGCAAGCGACGGCGGCGGACTGCGAAACGCTGCAAACCCAGCTGAACAGGCTCCAGGAACATCTGGCTGTTTACAAATACACCAAAAATCTGAACGAGCTATCGCCGAGTTTTAAGATTCATGCCAGGATCAGTGAGAAAGAAATTACCGCAGAGCCGGTAAAACAGCCAGACGTTCAGATGCCACCGGTGACGCCGGCACCTACCGTTGCGGCAGCTCCCGAAAAAATAATACAGCAGGAAGCAGCGCCTGAAATAAAAACAGTAACTCCTCCGGTGTCTGAACCTCAGTCAAAAATACAGTACAAACCCTTGAGCATCGGTCTTAATGATAAATTCCGTTTTATCAACGAACTTTTTGCACAGAATAATTCTGAATACAACATTGCCCTTCAACAACTCAATACAGTTAGTAGCTGGCACGAAGCGGAAGTGTACCTCAACAGCCTGAAAAATCTCTATGGCTGGAATGAAAAAAACGAAGTGCTTAAATACTTCCACTCGGTTGTAAAAAAACGTTTTGAATAATGAACCGTTGCCTGTCTCTGTTTCTTTCACTCATCTTCAGCGGCACAGCCATTCAGGGGCAGGATACGCTTTATGTGAGAAAATCAATCGAAACACTTTGTTCAAAAAAATGTTTCGGCAGGGGTTATACAAAAAAAGGTTTAAAGGCAGCAGAAAAATACATTGTTGCGGAAATCAGATCAGCCGGAACCCTGCCCTATTTTAAACACAGTTATGTATCGCCGTTTTATCATACGGTGAACACTTTTCCCGGCAAATGCGGATTAAAGATCAATGGAACCAGCCTGACTACCGGCAAAGATTTTATTCCTTCGCCCGATTGCCCGCCATTAAAAGGCAGGTTCCGCATGCAGCAGGCCGACAGCACACATTTTAAAGATGAAAATGGAAAACTGCTGATCACCTTAAGAAAAAAACTCACCTTCAGTGTGGCTGGCGCCGTTGAGCCCATTGCAGAGATTGATTTAGACAGGAACAGTCTCAATGGCGTTCCCCTCGATGTGGAGATAAACATCAGAAGTAAACTTGTTCAGAATTTTGAAAGCAGGAACATTGCCTGTTACATCGAAGGATCAAAAAACGATAGCCTGATCGTTTTCTCAGCGCATTACGATCACCTTGGCGGCATTGGCAAAAACACTTATTTCCCAGGAGCCAACGACAATGCCAGTGGTGTCAGTTTGTTACTGGACCTGATCCGATATTATAAAATACATCCGCCGTTATACAGAACAGTGTTTATTTTTTTCGCGGGAGAAGAAGCGGGACTGCTGGGCTCAAAGGCTTTTGTATCGGAACATAAATCAGAACTCGGTAAAATTAAATTTCTTGTGAACCTCGATCTTTTGGGCACGGGAGACGATGGCATCATGGTAGTGAACGGCGCGATCCATGAAAAAGAACTGGCGATGCTCAACACCATCAATGCAGAAAAAAAACTGGTGAAAGAGATCAGGAAACGTGGAAAGGCGGCCAACAGCGATCACTATTGGTTTACAGAAGCGGGTGTACCAG
>CAZFCR010000116.1:0-9300 GCA_964517305.1 uncultured Akkermansia sp. | reverse complement strand
CGTCGGCAACAATTTTGTCTCGTACTTTTACGATCAGTTTGTAAAACGATTTCCCGTTGCCATCAACAGCGTGTTTAAACGGCACATCTTTAAATTCGGGGATCGCGTAAAGCTGGTTCACAAACGACTCCCAGCTGGTTTCAGGCACGCTCATCTGGG
Source organism: uncultured Akkermansia sp. (assembly GCA_964517305.1). Taxonomy (GTDB): domain Bacteria; phylum Bacteroidota; class Bacteroidia; order B-17B0; family Aurantibacillaceae; genus Aurantibacillus. The sequence goes on along the minus strand of CAZFCR010000116.1, from coordinate 9,141 downwards.
CGTTGATGCCTTCGCCGGCTAAATAGATGCGTCCAAAACAATTCAGCTGACTCCAGTTTTTGAAAAGTTCATCGCGCAGCGCCGCGGGATTCTGGATGTTGACGTAACGGTAAAACGAAATGGTTTTACGGGGAATGGTCTCTTCCTTCAAACGTTGTTTAAGAACGTTTTTATCGATTCGGTTAACTAATAAAGACATGTTCTGATAAAAATAATTGCAGGTTATATTATCGTGTAAAATTTTTTCCGGATCAGGATTTAAAGACCTGTTGAAACTAAGTGTTTGCGGCCTTCAAATGGTTAATTCAGAAATTATAATTACGTTTGCAAAGATACAAAATTGTTTACCAAATAAACTGACAAAGATCATGTTGAAGACGGCGGAAAAGGTACTGATCATCGGCGCGGGAGGCCAGATTGGCGTAGAGTTAACAGAAAATTTATCAAGGATTTACGGCGCCGCCAACGTGGTGCCTTCAGATCTTAAAGAATCACAAACTTTTAAGGAAAATCCTTACGAGGTGCTCGACGCCCTCGATAAAAACGCGTTGTTTGACATTGTAAAAAAACATGGCATCACGCAGGTGTATCACCTGGCGGCTTTGTTATCCGCAACAGGGGAACAAAACCCCATGTTTGCCTGGAAGCTCAACATGGAGAGTCTTTTTCATGTACTGGATCTGGCAAAGGAAAAACACATCAGACAAATTTACTGGCCCAGTTCAATTGCTGTATTCGGTCCCACAACCCCGGCCAACAACACGCCACAGTATACTGTGATGGAACCATCCACTATCTACGGCATCAGCAAACAGGCCGGAGAACGCTGGTGCGAGTGGTATTTTAAAAAACACCAGGTAGATGTAAGAAGTCTCCGTTACCCGGGTTTGATAGGCTGGAAAAGCGCGCCCGGCGGGGGTACCACGGATTACGCGGTTCATATTTTTCACGAGGCGCTTAAAAAAGGCAGTTACGAATGTTTTCTGAGCGAGAACACTGCGCTGCCCATGATGCACATGGAAGACGCCATTCGCGCCACCATCGAAATCATGCAGGCGCCTGCGGAGAACATTAAAATAAGAGGCAGTTATAATTTATCAGGCATTAGTTTCAGTCCAAAAGAAATGGCTGCCGAAATCAGAAAACACATTCCGGATTTCAGTATATCTTATAAACCGGACTTTCGCCAGGCCATTGCCGACAGCTGGCCAAAAAGCATCGATGATTCAGAGGCGCGCCAGCACTGGGGCTGGAAAGAAAAGTACGATCTTCCCCGCTTGGTGGAGAACATGCTGGAGAACCTTCGTGTAAAAGTTTAAAAATTAAACCTGTTCAGGAACTGCTGCGTTGCGGATAGCGACCTGCTGGGCTACATTCTGCGCGAGGGCCATGAACGCCTGCGCCTGCAAAGTGTTTTCCTGCATTACAGCGGGACGGCCGGCATCTGCGGCTTCGCGAATGCTCTGCACAAGGGGTAGCTGGGCAAGCAAAGGCACTTTTAATTCCTCTGCAAGGTGTTTCACGCCGTCTTTTCCAAAAATATAATATTTGTTTTCAGGCAATTCTTCAGGGGTGAACCAGGCCATGTTCTCAACCAGGCCAAGGATAGGAATGTTGGTTTGCGGCAACTGGAAAAGCGAGATGCCTTTGCGGGCATCGGAGATGGCCACGTCCTGCGGCGTACAAACGATTACAGCTCCGGTAAGCGGCACCTGGGTACACAAACTGATCTGAATGTCGCCTGTTCCCGGAGGAAGATCCACAATCAGGTAATCGAGCTCACCCCAGACCGTATCGTAAAACAGTTGGGAAAGCGCTTTGGTTGCCATTGGACCGCGCAGCGCGATGGCCTGGTTGGGCGCGGCAAGAAAACCAATTGAATTGATGCTGATGCCGTAGCTTTGAACAGGCGCCATTTTTTTCTGGCCCATAAATTCACCGGGTCCTGGCGCGTCATTTTCAACACCAAACATAATGTGTTGCGAGGGACCGTAAATATCTGCGTCCACAATACCAACACGTGCACCCTGTCGTGCGAGGCCCAGGGCCAGATTGGCGGCAACGGTGCTTTTTCCGACACCACCTTTGCCACTTGCTACCGCAATGATGTTTTTTACATCACGCAACGTAGTTTCGTCTTTTTCCTTTTTCGAAGTAACGTTGGAAGTCATGTTGACCTTGACCTGTGCGTTTTTGTCAACATAATGAAGGATGGCGTTAACACAGGCATTGTGGATCATGTCTTTCATGGGACAGGCCGGTGTAGTGAGCACCACGGTAAAGGACACGTTGTTTCCTTCAACCGCCACATCTTTGATCATATTCAGCGTTACAAGATCCTTTTTAAGATCAGGATCATCCACATGTTTTAACGCGTCGAGTACTTTTTGAACAGTTATTTCCATAATTGTCCGCAAAGATACGGCATAATCTGAGGCGGGAATTATTTTCCTGCGGCCGGGGCAGGTGTATTGCTTTTTTTGGCATTTGTGTCGGCCACAATAGGCTGTGACAACATCGGGCCTTCGGCTTCCGCCATCTGGGCACGAATAGCGTTCGCGATAGAATCCTGGAATATTTTCGCGCGCTGGTGCATGTAATTGCGGTCTTCGGCGGCAGGGCCGCATGACTGGAGAGATAACACAACCACTGCGCAAACTGATAACAGGTTTTTCATATATCGAAATAATTTTATTTGAAACAAAGCTAAATAAAAAACAGAAAAGCCCCAAAGCATTTGCTTTGAGGCTAATCAGCTAACTAACTAAACACAAATTCTTAGTGGCTGTGACCGTCTGCAGCATGTTCAGCAGCAGCAGTTTCAGTAGTTGCAGCAGGAGCAGCAGTAGCATTAGTGTCAACTGCAGTTTCGTTTTGCATTGACTCAGTGATAGAAGCAGAAATTGAATCCTGGATCTGTTTTGCTCTTTCTTCCTGTTTTGCTTTGTCTTCAGCAGATGCACCACAAGCTACGAAAGCTGAAGCAACAACGGCAACAGCGATGATTGTAAATACTTTTTTCATTTGATTGATTTTAATTATAGTTGGTTTTACATTTATACCCGGAATCAGAAATGGTAACCCATTGTATTTTTATTTTTTCGGCGATTTTACACAAGTAATTGAAAATTAGGTAGATAAAATTAATAATCGGCGTGATTAAATATTTGCTTCCAGACAGAAACTAAAAAACGGGTTACCTTTATCAAAAACAGGTATTAATCTAAACAGGACTTTTATGTCGGCCACAAGGGTGAAGTTTTCTGACGAAGATTTTTTAGAGGGGTTGAAGAATGGCGATCACGGAGCTTTGTCGGCGCTGTATAAAAAGTTTTATCCTGTGGTGCTTAAGCTGATTATTAATAACAGCGGCACTGAGGATGAGGCGAAGGATGTGTACCAGGAAGCGGTAATAGTTCTTTATGAGAATGCAAGGAAAGAAGGGTTTGAACTCAACTGTCAGATGCAGACCTACATTTATTCAGTAGCGAGGCGTTTGTGGTTAAAACAACTTCGTTCAAACGGACGAACACTGCTTTACAAGGAAGAGGAAACAGGATTAGCGGATGTGACGGAGGATGTGGCGGTACACCTTGAAAAAGAAGAACACATCCGGAAGATGAACAACAGTTTAAGCGCTTTGGGTGAGCCCTGTGCTACGCTGATAAAAGACTTTTACATGCACAAAATGAGCATGGAGGCCATTTCGGACAAATTCGGCTATACGAATCCCGAAAACGCCAAAACGCAGAAGTATAAATGTTTACAAAGACTAAAAAAGTATTTTTTTCACGCTAAGGTGAACGAAGAGCAAGAACGATGAAGACGACTGATATTTTTGATGATTACCTGGATGCCAGATTGAGCGGGGAAGACAGCGCGGCCTTTGAGCAGCGGCTGAAAGAAGACGTATTGTTTGCAAGGTCATTCGACGAACACAGGAAAATGGTGGAGGCCATGAAAAGCCTTCAGGAAAAAGAACAAATCCGTAAAACACTCGCAAGCATCCATGAAAAGGAATTTGGTTCGCAGGGCCGTGTGATTGGTTTGAACCGCGAGGAAACTTTTGCGAGACGACACGGTAAAACGATTGCAGTGGCCGCAAGTACCGCGTTTATTGCAGTTCTCAGTACCGTTGCCATCCTCAGCACCGGTGGTTACCTGTTGAAACAACAAAGTAATCAGATCACAGACCTGAACCGCGTGGTGATGGAGCTGAAAGCATCCAGCAATGCCATTGTAGAAGGCATCACGAAAGGAAGTAAAAAAATAGTTTATGCACCCGCCAACCTTGAAGGAACAGCCTTCGCGCTCAACAACAAGGGTTATATTGTAACCAGTTTTCACGTGGTTAAAGGCGCCGACAGTATCTTTGTTCAGAACAAAAATACAGAGCGCAGCCTCACGCGCCTCGTGTTTACCGACCCTTCGATTGACCTCGCGGTGTTAAAGATCGAAAACGAAAACATTCACCGGAACTGGCAGGTGCCTTTTGTGATCAAATCCAAAACGGCGGACATCGGCGACAAAGTGTTCACACTCGGTTATCCGCGCAAAGACATGGTTTACGGCGAAGGTTCACTCAGCTCGCAAAGCGGTTATTATAACGATACCAGCATGTATCAGATTTCGATTCCCGTAAATCCAGGCAATAGCGGCGGACCCCTGCTCGATGACAACGGCAATGTAATTGGGGTAATTCGCGGAAAGATTTCCGGTGCCGAAGCAACGGGTTTTGCCATTAAAACCGAAGAATTATTACACGCGATCAACGCCACCGCCGGTGACAGTCTGAAAAGGCAGCTTACTTCCTTTCAGCGCAAACCGGTTCTGCGTAAACTCAAGCGGTCTGAACAGGTGAAAAAAATCAATCCTTACGTTTTTAACGTTTTGGTTTATAAAAAAGATTAAACCCAGATTCGGAGCACCCATCTGCAAAAATTTATTCACCGTCTTAATTTGCTATTGCTCAACCATTTAACAAGCTTTCAACCGCTTATAAACCGGTAACCCACAGGCATTGTTGATCTTGACTTTAATTAACTGAGGGTTTGGTCGAAAAAAGAAAGTTATTAACAATTTTATAGTTAACTTAGAGGTCTAAAATTCCTGTCCCATGTTTGAAATACTAAAACACTTTGAGAGTAAATACGGCACCCTGAAGAAAAAAGGATTGCGTATTGAAGGTCTGTCTATGATTGACCCTAAACGTAAAAAACATGTGATCATGGTGAGCAAACCTTTTATGTTTGATAACAGGCAACTTCCTAAAACCTACGAAGGCCTTGATATCAAAGCAAAAATCGAAGGCGATCTGCCAAAGGAGTTTGCAATTAAAAAAGACGCTGTAAAAAAAGAATACGTTTGGGCGCCATCTAAATTTGAAAAATACGTTGACCGTTGTTCAGATGAGATCCGTAAACAATTCAACAATCCGTTAATGAGCCGCCAGGAAATGCTGGATGCGCTTGCTTTCGGCAATTTTGAAGAACATAAGAAAAAAAGTCTGCAGCTCATGAAAGACGGGAAAATTCCGCCTTTCAAAATGAACTAATGCAGATGATTTAAAGATACAAGTAACAAAATTGTCATAATTAAGGGTTAAACAATTTTTGCTTTGCTTGCAAGCCGGTTGGTTACCGGCTTTTTTGTTGGCAGATTGTGAGGGTCAGGTATCGTTTCCGAAACAGATAATGTTTATTTTTATCTTTCTGACCCCATGAAAACCCGATCCCACAAAACCACAAGTCGCATACCCATCCGTTTCTTTTTAGCAGCGGTGCTAGTGTTTGTTTTTGCCGGATGTTCACGTCAGGGCTGCCTGGATACGGACGCTGAAAATTATGAACCGAAAGCCACCGTGAGTTGCAGTTGCTGTCAATTCACAGGAAAAGGCATCGCATGGTACCGTAAACCCTTCTACGAAAAAGTCAAAGCATCAGGCGCCAACCAATTTTACTTTTTTATGGCAGATAAAGAAGTGGGTCACGTCAGGTATATCGCTTATTTCAGTGACAATCCTCCGATTTTTTCATCCAATGGTTCGGATTATGTTTATTATAATCCCGGCGACGACCCGGTGGCCATTGTGCCTATCGGAGGCCTGAAACAGAAAAAAGTGCTGCTGACCTGCCGTGACGAAAAAAACAACCTGTTATGGCAGGATTCGGTAGAGATAACGGCCAATAAGCTCACCACATTTGAATTGCGATGAGAAAAAAACAGCAGCTCATTCCGGATATAAAAACAACAGGTCTTATCGTGATCTTCGTGATGGGAACTTTGTTTGCAGGCGCGCAGTTCGAAAAAATTATCAGCCACTCATTTCATCGGGCGCTCTTCCTGATGAATATGTAATTGATATTGAAAAGGCTGCAGAAAGCGCGGCTAAAAGCAATACCCTTCTTCCGAAAAAAGCAGCCCTCCCTTTTTTTATTCAGGTGAACGCGTTTAAAAAACAATTGTTCGAGTCGGGTGACGTTTACCTGCCCAACCCACTGTCTGATTACCTGGGCCAGATTATCAAACGGCTCAGGGAAGGCGCTTCAGGCGCAGCGCCCGAAATAAAAGTTTATCTCACGCGTTATGGTTCGCCCAATGCTTTTTGCCTGGCCGATGGTTCGGTGTTTGTAAATATTGGTTTATTCAACGTATTGGATACTGAGTCAGAACTGGCATTTATACTGGCGCATGAACTGGCGCATTACGACTTACAGCACAACGTCCGCGATTTTGTAAAACTGAATGCCATACAAAAATTTGAGACAAAAAGTGCAGGGTCGCTTTATGACAAGTTCAGGCAGCTGAGGTTATCGCGAGAGTCAGAGCAGGAAGCAGACAGCTACGCGCTCAGCATGATGAATGCCGGTGGATTTGATCCGGACGCGGCGACGGGAGCCTTGAATAAAATGAGGTTCAACAGCAATGAACAGATCCTTGATTACGCGGCGCTTTTAAGTAATGAATTTTACAAGCTTGACACTGTTTTACTGTCAGACATGCAGCTTGAAAAGATCAGGCGTGCGCTGACCTATTCCATACAGGATAAGCCCGATTCACAAGTAGATGATCTGTACGAAACCCATCCCGACCTGGATAAAAGGATAGGATCTATCAGGGAGTTGCAAAGGAACCTGCCTGCAGCGCAGATCAGGCAGCCGTTATCCAAATTTGAAGATCATCAGCTGATCAGTGTTTTTGAACTGTGTCATAACAGTCTCCGCGAGCAGGATCCTGTTAATGCGATCATTTACGGCGCCAGGCTTCTTAAACAATTTCCCGAAAACGAGTTTCTCATCAGCAGTTTGGCCCGCGCCTTGTATTCTCTGAGTTATTACAAAGAACTGAGTCGCGATGAACTCCGCATTTACGGCGATATTTCACAGAATACATTTAACTTTTGTGTACTGTACACGCTGTTTAATAAGATGAGTCTGAAGGACAGCAAACAACTTGCCTACGCCTACCTGCGATCTCAGGAGGATAAAATTGAAACACTCGACACGCCAACTTTTTACCTGGCGCTGACTGCCGAGAACTACCTGGGCAAGGTGGCCGCGGCCCAGTTTTATAAACGGTATACATCAAAATTCCCGGGGGGCAATTACGCCACCGTGGTAAAAAGCAAAACCCGATGAAACACTGGCTTTGGTTGATATTGGCCGTAATGACGGGATGCAGCGAGGACACCTGGAACATTCAGAGGAGTGAAAATTTTGTGAATGGCAACAATGCCTTGGCCACCATCATTTACCTGGAACCTCAGATAAGTTATACGGAATCGGACGACAGGGGCAATGTGATCAAAAACGAAAAATCAAATGCCGATCTTGCCAGGATGATCAGCAAAACGGCCGCTAAAAACGGATTAAATATCGAGCTGCAGTCCTTAGACAAAAAAAGAAATACGCTCTATTACGAGCAATTGATTTTATTAAGAAATAACATTCAGGATGTGAGTTTTGGTAAATATGCTTCACTTTATACCAATGGCAGCACCACCGACAACAAACTCGAAACTTCCGTTTACGTTTATCCTCCCAAAATAGCCAATGAGTTCAATACCTATTCTGCGACCTTTGGCACGCGGTATTTCTCTTTGCTTAAAGTAACGGTTAACGATGGTTCATTTTTGTTTCAGCATGTTTTGGTGGATACCGATCTGTGTGAAACAGTGTACAGCGAACGAAAATCTGTTTACCGTAAGTTCAAAACAGATTTGCTGGCGCAGGTTGTTTACGATAGTTTTTATATGCTTAAAAAAAATCTGGTTAAAAAATGATGAATGCGCTTTTGAAATCGTTGATATCAGATAAACGTAAAGCATTTACCACTGCATTTTTATTTTTATGTGTGCTGGCTTTCTCACAGCCGGTTGGCTATTTTGGAAAACGGTGGTTGATAAAGACAACTGTAATTAATGGACTGAACGCGGGCTTATTCAGTGGTTATGAAGTGGAGTATGTGCTTTCACGCCGGAGTTCACTTCAGGTCAGTTATAACCTGGTTAACTTTACCCGCGGAGAAAAAGGGGTGCGGGTTAATACGGGCGAAGTTGTGCCACGGGGGCGTATGGGACGTTTCAAAGAGCGAAGCACACTGAGCAATGGCACTACCAGCGGCAACCATTTTGGCCTCAGTTACCGCAGGTACTTTAACGGGATCATTCCCGCACCTTATGGCTGGTATATGTCGGTATATGCCGGCTATGGCAAGGCCAGTTACGCTGATTATACTGTTAGTTATTCCTATAAAGAAAAGATGACAAGCGTTGATCTGGAGGGTGTTTCGGAGCGGGATCCGGTAAAAGATTTACACGGCGAGTCTTCTTTTTTTATTCTTGAAGCGCCTGCAATTGGTTACCAGCGCATTTTTAAAAGGGTGATTGTTTTCGACCTCCAGGCAGCCATTACCACACAGTACACCAAACTTCCTGATGTTTTGTCGAATGCCCTTGAACATAATTTTTACCTGAGGGCAAATACCGTCTCGTATGCCCACGGGGGATATAACAGCGGACTTTCTCTTTATGCAAAAATTGGCTTCTTGCTTTTTTAAGCAGGATCCATCACCTGAAGAAGTGTTCTGAAGGCAGTTGTTTTTTCGCCAAACTTTTTTTTGTGTTCGAGCTGCAGGGCTGGC
>CAZFCR010000115.1:0-9451 GCA_964517305.1 uncultured Akkermansia sp. | reverse complement strand
GTGATGGGCCATAACTGTTTTCCCTGCTTCCGGCTATCAAATTTGTACGCTTATCGAATTAGCTTAAAAACCGGTCGCCTCCCGGTTTAACTTAGACGAAGACAGGCACTACAGCCATTAATATTTCAGCTTATGGAAACTCCACAACTTGTAATACTCGCCGACAACGCACTTTTGGTAGCGGGCCTCCGCCATCACTTCGCGTCGCGCTTCAGCAACCGCATCAGCATCAAAGGTTATTGCGATCTTAAAAATTGCCTGAAACACATCAATGAGCATACCACCGCGGTGGTGCTCGATTACATCATAGACAATAAAAACGGTAAAGTAGTGGCCAGTATGATCAAAGCTCTGGCTCCGGCCGCAAAGATCATTTTCTACGCTTCTAAAGAAGATGTGAGTGAAGAAGTGAACAGGATCGTGAACAAAGAGGAATTTTTTGTGATCACGCGTCCGTCTGATTATAAACAACGTTTAGTATTCTCTTAAACCCCATAGTCCCATGAACACAGAATTTTCCTTCTCCCCGGAAATAAAAGACCGCATCACCGTACTGGTGGTTGAAGACAATCTGCTTAATCAGAAACTCGACAGTTTTATCCTCAACAACTGGGGTTTAAAACACGAGATCTGTTCCAACGGTCTTAAAGCCATTCAGCGTTTGCAGCAAAAAAGTTTTGATGTGATCCTGATGGACATCCAGATGCCTGAACTTAACGGATACGATGCCACCCGCTTCATCCGGGAAGAGCTGAAACTCACCACGCCGGTGATTGGCATTACAGCGCATGCGACCGCTGGGGAAAAAGAAAAGTGTCTTTTAATCGGCATGAACAATTACATCAGCAAACCCATCAACGAAGCCGAGCTTCATGAATTGTTCAGCGTTTACCTGTCACTCAGCCATTCTTCTGAAACTGCAGAAACGGCTGAACTGAAGGTTTAATGCCTGTTCCTGTACCGCAATAATTAAATTTTATGGATACCACCGGCAATAACGATAAAGTTACCAATCTCGATTACCTTGTTAAACTTTCGAAGGGCAATGAGCAGTTTGTCAGGGAAATGATCCGCATTTTCCTGGATGAGAATCCAGCAGAGATCAGCACTCTTGAGAAAGCCATTCGCGAAAAAGATTTTTCCCTCATCAATTCGGCTGCGCACAAACTCCGCTCTACCGTTCCGTTTGTGGGAATCGACAAGATCATTTCAGGAGAGATCAGCGAGATTGAGCAGCTCGCCCTGGGTAAAGCCGGAGATCCGCTATCATCCGCGCCGAAACAAACTTCCGCTTTTCTTCCCACCGACCGGGAACTGATCGGAAAAATTGAAAGCCTGTTCAAAAGGATCAAGGGCATTTGCACCCGCGCTTACGATGAGCTGAAAATGTATTCGCTTTGATTATTGCTGGCAGGGCAGGTAAACGTCAATCACGGCGCCCTGACTAATGCTACCCGATGCCCTGATGTGGCCCGCGTGGTTTTCAACTATTTTTTTGCAGATGGCCAGGCCCATGCCGGTACCCTCATATTCATCCTGGCTGTGCAGGCGTTGAAAGGCTTCAAAGATGCGTTCGCAATATTTTTCTTCAAAACCAATCCCATTATCTGCGATGGAAAAATGACAGTATTTTTTGGTTGGTTTTAATTTTATTTCCTGTATTTCATTTCCTTTAACCACCCGGCCTTTAATCAAAATGTCCGGGGTACGTGTGGGTTCCGAAAACTTAAGGCAATTGCTCAGCAGATTATACATCAGCTTTTTAAACTGGTGCGGAATGAGTTTGATTTTGTGAGGGCATTCAAAGTGGATGTTGGCTTTTTTCTCAGTGATCAAAGGCGCGAGTTCAGTCTTTACTTCTTCCAGCAACTGTTCGGGATCACAATGCTGAAATTTTTTTTCTTCACTGGTAATGTGCGAATACATGGCCAGATCATCTATGATCCGTTGCATCCGACGTGCGGCATGCTGCATGCGGGCCAGGTCTTCCCGGCCTTCTGCCGAAAGATTTTTTTCCTCTTTGTCAACGATCCGCGATGAAAAGGTTTGGATCTTTCTTAAAGGTTCCTGCAGGTCGTGCGTTGAAATGTAAGTGAATGCGCTGAAGTTGCGGTTGAGCGCGTCAAGGTCTTTGTCCTTTTTTTTGCTTGTTTTCAAGTTCTTGTTCGGGGCAGGTTTCGGTGGTTTAGCCGGCGTATCTGGTTTTTTATGGTGTTGAGAGTTTTTGCCCTGGTTTTTACCCATCACAATAGGTTTAATATAAGTGCCGCGTTCATGAAACAGATAGGTATATAATTTTTTTTCCACGCGCGGTTTGTTTTAGTACCGTGGATGTAGCATGAAGTGTGCCGGACCGGTTTTTTCCGGCGTTTAGCGATCTTTTTTTTGTATCTGGCTAAGAATGAGACCTTATAAATTCAGCAAAAATCTCCGCCCTGAACCCATAGGGCGTTCATTCCCCGTTTTATAACGAAGTAAAGGGTAAAAACTTACACAGCTTTTTAGTTGCTGTTACTTGGCGATATTTCAGCCTGTATTTTAGAAAGGATGTCGTGGATGACCTCTTTGAGAAGATTAAAGTTTTCCGGCTTTCTGATATAATCCCGCGCCCCGATCTTGTAAAGCAGTTTCATGATGTCGTTCTCGTAATGCATGTCGCGCGGATAAGACGTAGAGAACATGATCACGGGCAGGTTTTTGAGTTTGTCGTTGTGTTTGATTTCTGAAAGACATTCAAACCCGTTTTTTCTGGGCATGTTCAGGTCAAGAAAAAGAACATCGGGAAGGTTGTCGGCGCGGTCGTTCAGGTAATTCATCAGTTGCTCGCCGTCGTATACTGTTTCCAGGTCTGTCAACAGGGGCAATTCGCTCAGGGCTTCCCTGAAAAGAAAACAATCGTCCTTGTCGTCGTCGGCCAGCAATATTCTGATTTTGTCGGTGTTCATATAATTAATGTCTTTTTAAAGTCGGGTTAATTCGCGTTCAAGTTGTTTAATAGCCTGAATGCAGGCGTCCTCTATGTTTGATACCAGGCTGTTGACCAGCAGCGATTCTTCTTTTTTGGCCGCGTGATCTTTTACCTTTCTGGCCATCGCCTCAAACTGCGGATCAAATCCCATAATGCTGAACGATGGGATAATGGCGTGAGCCGATTCGCTGAGGGCTTTCCAGTCCATGTTGTTGATGCTTTCTTTCATCGCATTGATGAGCCTTGGCGTCTCCGATAGGTAAGACCGGATCATTTCTCTCATCATTTCCTGGTCGCCCGAAGTTTTTTGTTTCAGGTAATCCATATCAATGAACCGTTCCTGTATTTCTGCTTCTTCCTTTTCTTCAGGTAAAATTTCCGGTGCCGATTCTACCGGTTTATGAATGAACCGTGAGATCTTGGCATAAAGCAATTTTTCGTCGATGGGTTTCGGAATATAATCATTCATGCCGATGGCCTTGCATTTCTCTTCATCGGCGGTGGTCACGTCGGCAGTGAGAGCAATGATCGGGATGTTTAATTTCATCGTGTTCCTGATGTATTCTGTGGCTTCGTAACCACTCATTACAGGCATCTGCAGGTCCATCAGAACAAGGTCATACGCTTCCTGCATCAGTTTTTCGGTGGCCGCTTTCCCGTTAGGTACTATTGTAATTTCATATCCGAACGAGCGGATGAGTGTTTTAATCAGCAGCTGGTTCAGCGTTACGTCTTCAGCCACAAGTATCTTCACCTTGTCATCGTGTGTCTCTGCCTGAAAATGTACTTCTTCCTCAGGCTGGATCTGATCGGGTGTTTTTTTGAAATCAAGTGAAAAGCTGAAAGTAGATCCTTCACCGAGTTTGCTGCTTACTGAAATAGTTCCGTTTTGCGAGAGTACAAGTTGTTTTACAATGGCCAGTCCTAACCCCGTGCCGCCATATAAACGGGCGGTGTGGGTGGCTGCCTGCTGAAAATTATCAAAAATACTTTCGATCTCGTTGTCGGCGATACCAATACCTGTGTCGCATACTTCAAACAGCACGCGCACATGTTCTTCTTCTTCGTGAAGCATTTTTACGCGTACGGTAATTTTTCCCTGCGATGTAAATTTAACAGCGTTGCCAACCAGGTTGAGTAATATCTGTTTCAGCCGCACTGCATCGCCCGAAATGGTGCCGGGAATGCGCGGATCGATATCCTGTATCAACGCGATCTTGCGTTTAAAAACCTTGGTTTCAAACATCCTCAGGGTATCGGTTAAACATTCTTCCAGTCTGAATGGAATGTCTTCAAATACCATTTTGCCGGCCTCTACTTTCGAAAGGTCAAGAATGTCGTTGATGAGTACAATGAGTGCGTCGCCCGAAATTTTTATGGCATTGAGGTATTCGCGCTGTTTTTCATTGAGATTGGTTTTCAGTACTACCTTAGTAAATCCAATGATGGCGTTGAGCGGCGTGCGTATCTCGTGGCTCATGGTAGAGAGAAACTGCTGTTTGGCTTTCATTGCCTCTTCAGCGCGCTGTTTGTCGCGTTCGGCATTGCGCTTGGCTTCCAGCAGTTCTTTCTCAAATTTTTTCTGATCGGTGATCTCGCGCAATACTTTCGACATGCCAATGATGCTGCCCGCCTGATCTTTTATCGGTGAAGCGGATATACTCACGTTGATGATCCTTCCGTCTTTTCTTTTACGCAGGGTCTCGAACTGGGAGAGCAACTCGCCGTTCTGTATCCTGTCAATTACCTGCAACTCGTCTTCGAGCAATTCGGCAGGAATGATGAGCGAGATGGGTTTGCCAACAGCTTCAGTAGAATTGTATCCGAATATATTTTCCGCACTGGTGTTCCATACTTTTATAATTCCGTCCATCGAAGTACTGATGATGGCGTCGTTAGAAGATGTAACGATGGCTGCCAGATGCGCGGTCTGTTCTTCTGAACGTTTTTTTGTTGCAAGGTCGCGGAAAGTAAAAACACCGAAGCTGCGGCCTTCCTTGTCTTTATATGAGCAGATCCTTATTTCTGATTCAATGTGGCGGCCGTCTTTTCCCAACACACCGCATACGAGCGGGGCAGGACTGTATCCTTCTTTAATGGCGCTGAAATTGGCCTCAACCAGGCCAGGATCGCTGAAAATGTTGAATACCGGCTGTCCCAGCGAGGTGCTGCCTTCCATAAACCTTTTGAACGCTTCGTTTTTTCGGTTGATGCGCCCCTCGTGATCAGCAAGCACAATGGGATCAAAACTAGCTTCCATTAACGCGGCCCATGTTGTGTCATGTGTGTGGATGGCTTCGTATATGTCGTTTTTCTCTGTCATTATCCGGGTCAGAACTCTTTTGAGCCTTTAAATTACAAAGAAAGAGAAGGGAACCAGGAAATTATTCGGTAAACGGGGGATAAAAGTAGCCGGGATGGGGAAAAAAGTCTGCACAACTCAGCGTCTTTACCGGGAGAAAATCAAACCCGGTTTCAACAGGCGCAATGTGTTCATTTTCAGTAAATAAAAATCAATACCAGCGCCAAACGCACATATTAAATAAACGTAATCAAAAAAACGCATGAAATTTGGGTAAAAAAATTCTCAGCTCCAGGTTCAAAGCCGTGGTTCGCACTTACGCGGCAACTGCCTTCAATAGAATCTCCTGGATGATGACTTCCAGCTCTTTTAATTTGATGGGTTTAATGTAATAACCGGAACATCCTGTCTCGGCACACTTCTTTTTCTGGTCATTGCTGGCAGCGGTCGTAAGAATAAACACAGGAATGTGCTGTAAACGCGGCGACGCCTTTATCTTGGTAAGCGTGCTCTGTCCGTCAAGAAAAGGCATGTTCAGGTCAAGGATGATCACATCGGGTAAACTGTCGTTGGGACCAAAAGCTTCCAGATAATCCAGTAACTGCCTTCCGTTGTAAAAAGAGGTAATGCCAAAGTTGGCCGGTTGAACCGATCGCAGTGCCTCCTCAAAAAATAAATGATCATCAAGATCATCGTCTGCAATTACTATATTAATTCTGTTATTCATCAAAGTCGACAAAGATAAATCTAATTAATTCATAAGGGTTTAACCTGAGGTTCTTTTCGATGAACCCGGGAAGTTTTTTGTGGTGATTCTGTTCATAGATATCCAATTATGCAAAAAATCTATCACATTTGGTTAATTTGTATATTTGCATCGTGCCATTTTAAACGGGAGCCGGGTAAATAGACAAAAAAATTCTGGCTTATGAAATGGAAAAATACTGACAGCGATTTTTTACCTGGTCATGGAACGCGGGTCCTTATTTCCGTAGAAGGAATTTATCACATCGCCATTTATAACAACAAACAACGGTTGTTTGAAGTAGAGGACGGTGGACCGGCGTTTTCTTCTGACATGCAGGGAAGCACGGTTTACTGGACTGACATTCACGAACCACACTCTGAAACTTAAGCCAAAAAATCATGCTCTCGTTCTTGGACTATCAGCAAATTTTTCAAACGCTTCCTGCGCTTTACATGGTGCTTGATCCAGCATTCAACATTTGTGAAGTAAGCGATAAATATCTGGAAGCAAGTATGCGCACACGCGGAGAGCTGCTCGGAAAGCCCGTATTTGAAGCCTTTCCGGAGAATCCCGCAGACATCATGGCCAACGGTGCCGCCCGCCTCCGCGCCTCGCTCATGTATGTTGCTGAGCACAAAAAAATACACGTGATGCCTTTGCAGCGCTATGATATCCGTGAGCCTGCAGAGAAAGGCGGTGCTTACGTGGAGCGTTACTGGATGCCGAAAAACATCCCTGTAGTGCAGGATGGACAATTAAAATACATTCTGCATGTGGTGGAAGATGTAACGAGTTTGCTTGAACTGACTTCGCGTGATAAGGCCATCCGTCAGAAAAATTCAGAAATAGGCCTGCGTCTCGAAGAAATGGAGGAACGTGTGAGCGACAGTTTACACGAGTTGTCTGTGATGAATGAAAAGTTAAGGCAGGTAAACACAGAATTGATGCTGAGATCAAAAGAGCTCGAGCGATCCAACCTGGAACTGTCGAATTTTGCCATGACGGCCTCGCACGACATCAAAGCGCCTTTCAGGGTAGTGGGCAATTACATCGGCCTCATCGAATCGAAACTCAGAAATAAGGGACTGTTGCCCGAATACGAAAATTATTTCTCCAGAATTTATTCAGCCAGGGAGCGCATTGCCGCACTGCTCGACGACCTTCTGGATTTTGCAATGGTGTCGCACAAAGTAACGCCCCTTGAAAACGTGGATAGCCGAGCTTGCGTGCAAAGCGTACTTGATAACCTGGAATCAGTGATCCAGGAAACATCAGCTCAGATCGAGATCAGCGGTTCGTGGCCAAAGGTCAGGGCGGTGCCATCGCAGTTGGGACAACTTTTTCAGAACCTTATTGCAAATGGGTTAAAGTTTAATAGTGGCGTTCCACATATCAGCATCAGTGTTCAGTCAACGGACAAACATTATGTTTTTTGTGTCCGCGATAACGGGATCGGCATTGAAGAAATTTATTTCGAACGGATTTTTAATGTTTTTCAGCGGCTGAATTCTTCGGCTGATTATAAAGGCACAGGTCTCGGGCTGGCGATTTGCAAACGCATAGTCACCGCACACGGAGGCGAGATCTGGCTGGAGTCCACCCCAGGCGAAGGCACCGCTTTTTATTTTTCCTTGCCGCGCTGACTTACCTTTTGTTCTCAGTTGCCGGAGTTTTGTAATACACCTTGTCGAGCATGCTGTGGATGATCGGCATGGTGAGCAATTTATCCTTTAACACAATCACCAGCACAGCTAGCAGAATGTAAAATCCGGCCACGATTAAAAATCCAAGAAAAGGCTTGTCGGTTGCATCTGAAATGGCATAAGCTGCAGAAAAACTCAGAAACATAATGATGAAGATGCCGAGAAATGCCACAGCAATGCCTGTAATGGCACCCGAAATAACAGGCGCGCCTTTGTTGATGGCCTGTAGTTTCATAATATCTATCCTGGTTTCGATATAATCTTTTACGTTGTCTTTCAGGGTTCCTGTATTTTCCATAATCATTTTTTATTTCTCTTAACAAAAAATTATGCCCGCCATTGAAAGACGGGTTTTTGGTTGCCGCTGCCAATCACCGAGTGTATAAATTACACTGGGTATAATAATACACATCTCATTCCTGAATCCCTCGCTTGTGATCTGTGTTACCCCGCCGCAGGGGCTTAAACAGGCGGTATGTTTTTTGTCTGCATCCCTGAAAAAAAAGTATGAAGTTGAGTTTTAAAGGTCTTGGTACCATTTTTAAAAAAACATTCAAAGGCTGGAACGAGGATGATCCTTTCCGTCAAAGCGCTGTAATCGCGTATTACGCTATTTTTTCTTTACCTGCGCTGCTTGTTCTCATCATCAACGTGGTGGGATTCTTTTTTGAGAAAGAAGCCATCAATGGCGAGATCTCCCGCCAGATCTCCGGTGTGATGGGGGATGAGACGGCTGAGTCGGTTGAAAACATTATCAGTAAGGCCAGCGAAATGGAAGCGGGTCTCATACCGAGCATCATTGCCATTGTAACCATCATCATTGGTGCGACCGGGGTTTTTATTCAACTTCAGAAAACGCTTAATCAGATCTGGGACGTGCAGCAAAAACCCGATCAGGGCTTTATGGTGGAGTTGCGCCACCGTTTGTTTTCATTCGGACTTATTTTATCCATTGGTTTTCTGATGCTCATTTCTCTTGTGGTAAGTTCTGTTCTTGCCGCGGCCAGTCACTGGCTGGAAGGGATATTTCCGGATGTGATCGCTTATTTATTTTACGCTGTTGAAGCCGTTTTTTCTCTTGTGGTGATCAGCACCATGTTTTTACTGATGTTTAAGTTTTTGCCCGATGTAAGGATGAAATGGAAGGATCTCGCGATAGGTGCGGTGCTCACGGGCATTTTATTCCTCATAGGAAAATACGGTCTCAGTTTTTATTTTGGAAAGGCCGAGCCCGGCTCAGTTTACGGTGCCGCGGGTTCGCTCATCCTCATGTTGCTCTGGGTATCCTATTCTTCCATGATCCTTTTCTTTGGCGCGGAATTTACCAAACAGTACGCAGTACACCACGGTTTGCACATTGAACCCACAAAAATTGCCGAAAAGGTAGGCGAGGGTGAAGCGAGCAGTTCGGCAGGTGATCCTGTGAAACACGTTAAAAAGAACGATAAGGATACAGGCACGGATCAAAAAAAAAATGAACACCACAAAACAAATCAGGGCAGCATGAAAAAGATAAAAACAAAACAGGAACTAAACGAAGAGATTGCCCGCTTAGAGGCAAAGGCAGAGATCCAGAAGCTGGTGATCAAAGAAAAACTTCGTCCGGCGCAGGTGGTAAAAGACATCCTGCAGAAACGCAAAACCATTCCGCGTCCCGATAACAAGGAACTGGCTATGGAAGGATTTGATTTCGCCATTAATTACCTTACCGATCATGTGTTATTCAAGAA
>CAZFCR010000114.1:0-9489 GCA_964517305.1 uncultured Akkermansia sp. | reverse complement strand
CGGCAGATCGTATAAATAATCGTGCACGAACAGCGTTACAGTAATAACAAAGGAGAAGATGAGTATTCCGCGAAACAGATTTTTATTAAACATAGTTTTATCTTCCTATAAATTTATAAAAAATTCAGATCGCATCAGATGGTCTCCGGTTTTTTATCTTCTAAAACAACCTTCTGAACACAAATAGTTTCGTTGGTCAAAAAAACGATGATTCGCACCGGCTTGAGTTTATTTTTACCAAAAAAACATGAAAACTAAGATCATTTCGGTTGTATTGGCTGCACTGATCGGTGGAACAGTGGGCTACCTCATCTATCTGTGGAGAGGAACACACAACGCGCCCTACCTGTGCGCGGCCGCATCAGCTGCTCTCAGGTTTTTTCAGATCAGGACAAAGAAGGCTTGATCTGAAGATTTCGCTTGCTGGCACGTCTTTCGCAATAAATTCCTGAGAATAAACGAAAGATGAAAAATTGGATAGTCATAGTCCTCTCGGTGTTAGGAGCTACTGGCGCAATCGCACAGGAAAGCGGTGAGGGTAAAAAGTTAATGGTGCCCATTGTTGTGGAAAGAAAATTTCTCATGGAATTTCCTGAAGCAAGGCCTCAGTGGAAGTCAGATGGACTGAGGTATACAGCCCAGTTCATTAACCCGCTTAATAATTTTGGGTACATACTTGTTTATGACGGTGAGGGCAATGTGGTGAGGAGAGAAAAAGAGCTGGAAGCCCAGGAATATCCTGCGCTGATCCACGATTACCTCAATCAAAAATATCCCGGCGAGGGAATGGTGGTTTGGTCCAGCGTTGACTCATCGGGCAATCAGAGTTTTTACGCCAGCAAGAATTCAGATCTGATCTTTTTTGACAAGAACGGGCAGGTGATGGGTGCGGCCAATTCAACAAAAAAATTATACGGCAACATCACACCCAGCAATTACCGTTAGTTTCCCCAGATGATGTACATTAAATTCCTCAGCATTTTCAGGCCTCGACAGGGGCCTTTTTTTTGTGCTTAAAATAGCGGGAACTGGCATTGCAAACATCCGCTTGGTCGATAGCTGCCTGTGGCACGCTTTTCGGATAACAGAATCGGCTGAATGAAACAAACACTGATATATATTTTTTTTATAATCAATCTTGGTTTAAAAAGCCAGGTCAGCCTGCCAGGCGTTCACCCGGATATTGTACTTGTTCAGAATCCGATGACACCGTACGTGATGCTTGATTTTTTTGCGCGACATCATCCGGATGCGATTCCATACTGGAGCTGCGAAGGAAAAAATTATACGGTGCGTTTTGTTGATCCGGCCACAGACCTGGCCCATATGCTCACATTTGACAGGCATGGCGTGATTATTAAAAGTCACAGCGAACTCCGCCTTGATGAATGCCCGGAATCGCTGCGCGAATACTGCACAAAGAATTATCCCCGGAGTGCAGTCCGCATCTGGTTGTATGAAGAACTCCAGGGCGACAGAAAATACTACGTCAATACTCAGTCGAGCACACAATGGTTCGACCAGGACGGACAAGTGATACGAAAACGATTTTTAGGACTTTAAACCGGTAATATGAAAACAATTATTCTGAATCTCATTTTTTTACTGGGTTTTGGCCTGGCAACAGCACAGGAAGGTGTAACACCAGGAACAGGAAAAATGCCCACCGATCCCGGACAGGTGCCGAGCCTGGTAATGGAACGTTTTAATAAGGAATATCCCGGCGCATCGGGAAACTGGTTGAAGGAAGAGGACAATTACCGTGTTGAATTCACAGATCCGAAATCACGCATGTTGCATGTGATCATCTACGACCGGAATGGCGAAGTGATCAGGCGCGAGAACGAATTGGATAACATGGAGTATCCCGGCGCCATCAACGATTACAACCAAAAAAACTATCCGGGCGAACAACTCAGAATATGGTCGGCAGAAGAAAAAAATGGCGAAAAATACTTTTATACAAAACGTCAGTCTGAGGTATTAAAATACGATAAAGATGGTCATCACCTGGTTCCTAAAGATAAAAGTGCAGGAAACAAAAGGACCGGTCAAAAGAAAGCACAATCCAGGTAATCTTCTCAACCCATCATAACGCCAGGAGTGTTTCCGGAAGGAGACGCTCCTTTTTTTTAGTGGCATTCACTTTGTTATCCAATAAGAGCGCAATAAAGCGTACCTTAACATCAATACCAGGAATTTGAGTCACAAGACTTTCTGCTGGTCTTTTTGAATAATCAATTATGCTTACAGTTTGTACTGTAGAATATATTTCCCACTCTGACCTTATTGTTCGTTTATTTTGACGGCCCCCCAAAATACCCAGTCCAATTATTTTGGCAAGGTCATCAGGATCTTGTTGAAAATTCTGCTGTGGTTAACGGTGGGTATCATCTCGCTGCTTATTCTTGTTTTTTTAGGATTGCAGCTGAGGCCCAGCCGCCAGTTCATCGGAGATAAAGCCATGACTTTTCTTTCTTCAAAAACAGGAGGGAAATTTGCGCTTGAAGATGTGAGGATTGGCCCGGGTGGTGTGCGTTTAACTGGTTTATTTGCCGCCGATCTTCGCGGCGATACACTTCTTTTCATAGACGAGCTGGGTGTCCGCGTTGATCTTTCCGCGGTATTTTCGAAACAAATTGTTGTAAAAAAAATAAATGTGCAGGGACTGCGCGCCCACATTTACCGGGGTGCGAATGACAGTCTGTATAACTTCAGTTTTATTCCAGATGCCTTTGCCTCCGGTGATACCGCTGTGAAAAAGAACGATACCAGTTCGGTTGGCTGGAAACTGGATTTCAGAAAGGTGGTCCTGAATGATATCCGTTTTCGTTTAAACGATGTACCCGGTGGCATGGATGCTGTTGTTGATCTGGGTGAACTCCAACTTAACCTCGAAGGATCAGACCTGATCAACAGCCGTCTAAGCATCCGGAAACTCGATCTGTCGGATACCCGCGTTTCGCTCAGCATGAGCGCGTCTACATTACCTGAAAAACCAGACGCCAATGAACCCATCGATTTTCTGATCAGCGCTGATGAACTGCTTCTGAAAAAAGTAAAATTTGATTATGCGGACTCAGCTACAGCTTCTTCCTTGCACGCCGGTATCGGTACATTGAATATTTTTCCGGATCGCATTGATCTTAACCAGCTTCACTTCGGTGTGAAGGAATTGAAACTGCATAACTCAAAAATTACCTATTTGCAGGAGGCTTCACCTAAAGCAGACAGTACAAATGTGACCGCGGTCTCAGCAGAGGAAACGTCTTCATGGCTTGTTACCGCGGGAAAACTTGATCTGCGGAATAATTTTTTATCCTACGACAATAACAATTCGCGTCGCATCACAGAAGGGATGGATTTCCAGCATCTGGCCGTAGACAGTCTGCGTTTATCGGCGAAAGACCTGCGCATGAGCCCCGACAATTACGCGCTGGATTTAGAGGATCTGGGATTCAGGGAACAAAGCGGTTTCGAACTCATCCGGTTTAAAACAAAAGCACATTACACCAATACAGGGATGAGTTTAACCGGATTGGATCTGGTGACCGGTGCAAGCCGTATCTCTGAAAAAATCGAACTTCTTTACGATTCAATTTCCGCCCTGAGCCAGCTTGACGCCTTGTTTGATCTGAATTTGCGCGATACAAAAATTGGTCTGAAGGATGTTCGTTATTTTGTTCCGGGTCTGTTTAACGACAGTGTACTTAGGAAGGATGCCTCTGCCTCCGTATTGATCAATGCCGATATCAAAGGAAGTTTTAGGGAGTTTAGCATCGCGCGTTTGCAGTTGGAAACGGGTAACACCAGTTTTAAAGCTTCCGGTCTTTTCCGTTCGGTGACGGATCCGGAAAAACTCTATGCAAAGATAGACTCTCTTAGTCTGCGCCTGTTTTACGCAGATGTTCTGAAAATTTTACCGGCTACGGCTTTACCGGCAGGCATCAGGGTGCCCGATACGCTTACCCTACAGGCCAGAATGAAAGGCTACGCTAAAAATTTTGATGTGTTGCTTGATCTGAAGAGCTCTTTAGGAGACGTGTACGCGGATGTAAAAATGGATCCGGATCAGGGCAACATGGAAGTACCTTACATGGCCACTTTGAAGCTTCATCAACTGGAAGCAGGGAAAATCATACTGGAACCTGATCTCGGCGCAATCACAGTTGAAGCAGGTGTTTCGGGAAGTGGTTTCGACACCAGCCGGCTTAAAGCCGACATAAAGCTGGAGGTAGAAAAGGCCGTTTATAAAAAATACGCCTATAACGGTCTGGTGTTTAATGGAAGCGTTCATAGACAAGCCCTGAGTGGCCGCGCGGAAATGACGGATAATAATTTATCGTTTGTGTTTGATGGTGCGATGAACATGGATGCAACCAGGCCGGAGTTTGATTTTTTTCTCGACCTCAGGGGCATCGACCTCAAGGCACTCCATTTTTCAGAGAATGATGTGCGGATCAGCACCAGACTGAACGCGGATCTGGCGTTGCCAAAGGGAAAAAATCCTGAAGGAAGGGCGGCAATCAGCAATCTTCTGCTTTTAAAAGATCAGAAAAAATACCGCATGGATTCTCTTGTTTTTACATCTTCAGAGAAAGAACAGGGACAGTCAGAGATCAAGCTGGCCTCTGACATTCTTAACGCTTCAATTAACGGCAGGGTGAGTCTGTCTTCATTTGTTCCTTTGTTGCTTCAGCACTTCAATTCGTATTTCCGTTTCAGGCCTTATTCGGCCGATACCAGTATTGCATCGCAGGAGTATGCGTTCCAGATGGAGATCCGCGATCCGGGCATTCTTACTTCTGGTCTTGTTCCGGGACTCACTAAACTGATGCCCGCAAAAATCGATGGCAAATTCAACAGCGCAGCACGTGTCTTTGACCTTACGGCGAGTCTGCCACTGATTGTATACAATAACATGGAAGTGGATAGTTTAAAACTGACGGTGAATTCGGACCAGGAAAAATTAAAGTACGGTCTGGATGTGGCGCATGTTTCTGATTCCACGATCCTTCTCGAAAACTTTTACCTGGGTGGCGACGCGATGAAAGACCGTTTGAATTTTGGTTTAAATGCCATTCGCGATGATAGTGTAAAACTGATGTCGCTTAAAGGAGAAGTGATCAGCCGATATCCTGATTATGAATTAAGATTTCAGCGCGATCTTGTTTTAAATGCCGAAAACTGGTCTGTCGATTCAATCCATTCACTGCATTTTTCACCCTCAGGTTTTTACGCTGACGGCCTTCAACTCATCAACGGCCCGCATTCCCTTTCATTGAACAGTCCTGAGAAAAGGCCCGATTCTCCGCTCGAAGTAAAGTTTAAAGATTTTAACCTGGTCACTGTTTCAAAACTGATCGATAACAAACGCGAATTTATTGCAGGCATTTTAAATGGCGGGGTGGTGCTTGAAAAGCAGAACGGCTTGTCGGCATTCAGGTCTGATCTCAGCATCCGTGATTTTGCCCTGCGGGCCACGCCGCTTGGGAATGTAACCATAAAAGCAGATAATTTTGAAGATCCAAAAAAGTATGATATCGCGCTTGCGCTTGAAGGGCATGGCAATAATGTGAAACTAAATGGAAGTTATACCGCCGCGCAGCCAGCAGGCAGGCTCAACATGCAGCTGGATTTTGGAAGTCTTAACCTGGCAGGTCTCCAGCCTTTTGTGGCCACGCAGTTAACCCGTCTCTCGGGTGATCTGAGCGGACAGCTGAATATTTCCGGCACAGCCTCTGAACCAAAACTGAAAGGAAAACTGCAGATAAAAGAAACAGCTTTTAATCCTTCCATCATTCATTCATACCTCCGTCTGCCCTATGGCGAACTGGTTTTTTCTGACCACAAGATCAACCTGAATAAATTTACGCTGTATGATACGCTTCAGAATGAAGCGAGTCTGAATGGTGAAGTAGACATTTCAAAACTGACTGATCCTGTATTCGACCTGCGTTTAAAAAGTAAAGACTTTCTGGCCATGAATACAAAAAAGGGGGACAACCCGCTTTATTACGGCAAGGTTTTTCTTGACAGTGATTTAAGGATCAAGGGTACCACTTCACAGCCGGTGCTGGATATAAAGGCAGGATTAAATAAAGGTTCAAGCATTACGTACATCAAACCTGAATCGGCAGCAGGTAAAAATGAAACCAAAGGCATTGTTGAATTCACGGATAGCCTTGCGGCGCATGAAAAAATAATGGCGCGGGTGGACAGTGCCGCCGCGATAAAAGGCGTGGAAGGCATGGAGCTGAACGCGGTGCTGAATGTTGACAGGGACGTGGAAATAAAAATGATCATTGACCCGCTGGCCGGCGATTCCCTGTACCTGCGTGGCGGCGGCTTGCTGAACCTGAGTCTCGACCGCTCCGGAAACACCGGACTTACCGGCAAATACAACATCAGTGAAGGCGGATATTATCTGACGATCAACGACATCGTTAAAAGGAATTTTTCAATAAAAAAAGGAAGTTCGGTTACCTGGTCGGGTGATCCGCTGGATGCCTACATCGATCTTACCGCGGTTTATCTGATCAAAGCATCGCCGCTGGATCTTGTTCAGAATGAACTGGCCGGTATGGCGGAAACAGAAGTGAACAAATACAGGAACCTTCTTGATTTTGAAGTACATTTAAAAATGAGCGGGTTTCTCTCGGCTCCATTTATCAGCTTCGATATCCAGTTGGCCCCTGAAGATCGCGGCGCGCTCAATGGATCGATCAATTCCAGGCTGGCCCTGCTGCGTGAAGATGAGTCGCAGTTGAATAAACAGGTTTTTGCATTGCTCACGCTCCGGCGATTCATCGGTGAAAATCCACTGGAGAGCAATTCCGGAGGCGGTCTTTCATCAGCGGGCCGTTCGAGCGCGAGCAAAGTGCTGACACAACAGCTTAATTCGCTTTCGGATAAATATGTTGAATTTGTTGATCTTGACCTGGGTGTTAATTCGTATGAGGATTATTCAACAGGCCAGCAGGAGGGAAGAACACAATTGCAGCTGGGTGTTTCAAAACAATTTTTAAACGACAGGGTCACCGTTAAAGTAGGTGGTAACGTAGAACTGGAGGGCGAACGCGCGCGACAAAACAATGCGAATGATGTGGCCGGTAACATCAGTGTTGATTACAAACTTACTGAAGACGGGCGTTATAAACTGAAAGCCTTCCGTGAAAATCAATACGAAAATCCGATAGAAGGCGAGTTAACCAAAACAGGAGCTGGCGTAGTGTTCACAAGAGATTTCAACAAATTTAAAAATCTGTTCAGAAAACCTGGAAAGAAGCGTGAGAAAAAAGAAGATAAATAAAAGCATGTTGATGAAAGGCCTTTGCCTGATGCTTGGTTTACTGCTGGGTGCGTGTAACGTTACTAAATACCTGAAACCTGGCGAAACGCTGTATACCGGGGCTGAAGTGAAAGTAAAATCGGATAAACCTGTCAACAAAAAAGAGATCCGGAAACAACTGGAATCCGTACTTCGTCCAAAACCGAACCAAACTATTCTGGGCATGCGAATAAAACTCTGGTTTTATTATAAGGCCGGTGAAAGTCCTGAAGGAAAGTTTAAAAAATTTCTGAAGAACAAACTGGGAGAAAAACCTGTTTTGTTTGATGCGCAGATTCCCGTTCACGTTGCAGATCTGATGACCAACAGGCTGATCAACTCCGGTTATTTTCAGGCCGCGGTAGCCTACAGCGTACAAACCGCAAAGAAAAAAACAGAAGTGTTGTATGAAGCAGAGGTGAGCGATCCCTATACCATCCGGAATGTACGTTTTCCGCAGGACAGTACTTTACTTGGCACCAGGATAAGGGAAGCGGAGGAAAAGACACTGCTGAAACCAGGCACAAGATATGATCTTGATCTTCTCAAAACGGAAAGACAACGCATAGACCTGATTCTGAAAGACCAGGGATTTTATTTTTTTAATCCCGATTATCTTTTGTTTAAAGCCGACAGCACCAAAGGAACAAAACAGGTAGATCTTTTAATGCTGGTTAAGAACGACATGCCCGAAAAAGCTGGGACAGAGTACAGGATGGACCGCATTTATATTTTTCCTTCCTACCGGATGAGAGATACCTCTGCTGTTGTGCGTGGCGATACCCTGAGGGTAGACGGTTTTGATTACGTGAGCCGCGACAGCGCTTTTAAGCCCAGAACGATTACTTCGTCGGTGTTTTTAAAGCCGGGTGAAAGATACAGCCGAAAATCGCATAACCTTTCCCTGAGCCGCCTCATGGGCATGGGAGTTTTTCATTACGCTAACATTCGTTTTGTTGACTCGCTTAAAAACGGCAGGGGACAACTCGACGCTTTCATTTATCTCACACCCATGAAGAAACGTTCGCTTCAGCTGGAGTTGCAGATGGTCACCAAATCAAACAACTACAGCGGGCCCGCCGTGATACTCGGTTATCGAAACCGTAATTTATTTCGTGGTGCCGAATTGTTTGTGTTTAACCTGAACGGGAATTTTGAAACACAGTTTACCGGTATTCAGAAGGGTTTTAACTCCTATGAAGTGGGCGCGAATACACAACTTTACCTGCCTAAATTTCTCACACCTTTTGTCATTCGTAATGTTTCTTCCACCTATGTGCCGCGCACAAAGTTTGATCTGGGTTTCCGCAACCTGAACAGGGTGTTGTATTTTAACATGAACTCTTTCAGTTTTTCTTACGGCTATACCTGGAAAGAGTCGCAGCAGAAAGAACATGAGTTAAATCCTGTGGCCATTAATTTCGCGCGTTTAATGAACACCACCACGGCCTTTGATGAATTGCTCGACGCCAATCCCTTTCTGAGACGCTCATTCGAACAACAATTTACCATTGGAGGGTATTATTCATTTACCTATAATTCCATCATGAATAATTTTTCACGGCGACAGTATTATTTTAATGGCATCGTGGATGTATCAGGGAATACCGCCAACCTGTTGCAATCCATGATCCAGAAACGCCAGCCGGACGAAAACAATCCTTTTGAAATTCTGGGTTACCGTTATTCACAATACGCCAAGTTTGCCGCGGATGGCAGGTATTATTATACATTTAATAAAAACAGCAAACTGGCATCACGGCTCATGGCGGGTGTTGGTCTTCCTTATGGAAATTCTTCAACCCTGCCATACATCAAACAATTTTTTAGCGGAGGTTCCAACAGCATCCGTGCGTTTCTTCCGCGTACGGTGGGTCCGGGTGTTTACATTACACCTGACAGTCTGCTGCGCAGGCGTTTTCTCGATCAGGCGGGCGACATGAAACTGGAAGCCAATCTTGAGTACCGCTTCACGGTGATCAGTGTGCTCAAAGGTGCCTTGTTTCTGGATGCGGGCAATGTTTGGCTCACGCGCAAAAATGCAGATATGCCGGGGGGCGAATTTGATCCTAAATTATTTTACAGGCAACTGGCAGTTGGTTCTGGTTTTGGTCTCAGGCTCGACATCACTTATTTTGTGCTGCGTTTTGATCTTGGCG
>CAZFCR010000113.1:3900-9538 GCA_964517305.1 uncultured Akkermansia sp. | reverse complement strand
TGCGCCAACAGCGCTACGGTATCGTTTGTGATGTCGGCCTGTACGGGCATTGGTGAAACACTTTCAGCGGGCGGTGATGCGGGCCTGTATCCAAATCCCGCCAACGATAAAATTTCTCTCAGTGTGTCTGGCGGAAATCATTTTGCACTGCAGTTCAGTGATGCAAGCGGTCGTTTGGTTGCCGTTTCGCCTCAGCTGGGAGATGGTGAAAGTTATGATGTCAGCGGACTGGCCAGGGGAATGTACCTTGTTCATCTTCTGAATGAAAACGGCAACGCTGTTAAAACGGTGAAGCTGGTGAAACATTAATCTGTTTAGTCGCGGCAGAATTAAAAACTGAAGCGGCTATCAGATAAACTGAAGTATTTTTCTAAGTGGCTTTAAACTCAGGGTGAACCACCCGGGTTTAAGGCCATTTGTTTTCCAGGCCATGCGGTCTTCTTGGTTGGCAAGTAAACGGTTCAGCAAACTGGCGTTACTTTTGCCACCCACACGCATTTTTATCGTAAACTCAGGTAAATAAGCGAGCCTGATTTTGTGTTTGTGAATAAAACGAAGCATCAGTTCGTAATCAGCCGCGGTTTTAAAATTTAGATTAAAATCACCGAACCTGTTGTACACTTCTTTTTTTACAAAGAAGGTGGGGTGAGGGGGCATCCAGCCGGATTTAAAACTTCCTTCCCGGTAAGTTCCGCTTTTCCACTTTCGTATAACCTTATCGGTGTTGTGGGCATTCACATAATACAGATCGCTGTAAACCGCGTCGGCACCTGTTTTAATAAAAGTGTCTGCATATTTCTGAACTACTTCATTGTTGATGTAAAAGTCGTCGGAGTGCAACATGCCGATCACTTCACCCGTGGCCATGGCAATGCCCTTGTTCAGCGCATGGTACAAACCCTGGTCTTTTTCGGAAACGGATGCGGTGATCACATCGCCGTATTTTTTGATCAGCTCCGGGGTGTTGTCGGTAGAACCACCATCCACAACAATGTATTCAATGTGATTGTATGATTGGGAAGCAACCGACCTGATCGTTTGTTCGAGCGTTGCGCCCGAGTTGTAAGTAACTGTTATGATGGAAATCTTCACGCGCCAAGCTGGATTGAAAATTCATACAAAGAAGCGAACTGAAAATCGATCCGTGCATCCTTTACTGGTTCGGGGGCGATGAACACGGTGATCATTCCTGCATTTTTTCCGAAGGCCATATCACTGATGCTGTCGCCCACCACAATGCTTTTTTCAAAGTTGATGTCAGGCAGATCTTTTTTTGCCTCGAGTGCCATGCCGATGCCGGGTTTTCGGGTGGGATGGTTTTCGGAGGCGAGGTAAGGCGAAAAATAAACTTTGTCGATGCGGCCACCATGGTAAGCAATTTCGTAGATCATGTTTTTATGAATGATCTCCAGATCTTCGGTCCGGTAGAGCCGTTTACCAATGCCCTGTTGATTTGTTACAACAACAATGTGTCCGAACTTCGCTGAAAGGTCACGCAGCGCGATAAAGGTCTGATCAATGAACTCAAAATCCATCCAGTGTTTTACATAGTCGTTCTCAATTTTTTTATTGATCACGCCATCACGGTCAAGAAAAAGGCTCCACTGTTTATTGATATTTAAATCTTTCAAATTCATGTTGTGCGCGTTGGTAATCTTCGGGGATACCGATGTCGATAAAATATCCTTTAAACTCAAAGGCTTTAAAACTGAGTTCCCGCATCTGCGTTTCAAAAAAATCTTTTTCGATGGAGAAGGATTTTTCAGCAGGTGTGCGTGATAAAAAAGTTGGTGTGTTAAGAATGTAAATGCCTCCGTTGATCAGGCCCGGTTGGTGAAGCCCGGTTTTTTCAGCAAAGCTGCTGATGTGATGATCTGCATTTGTATGAATGGTGCCGTAACGCGAAGCGTCTTCAACCTGCCTCATGGCGAGCGAAGCGGCTGGTTCTGTTTGTGTGTGAAGGGTGCTGAATTCATTGAGGTTCACATCAAAAAAAGAATCGCCATTCAGAACAAAAGTGTTTTCAGAATCGCTTACTTGCAGCGCCAGGCGGGTTGCTCCGCCGGTACCAAGTGGTTTTTCTTCAACAGCGTAAACAATCTCCAGTCCTTCAAAAGAAGAACCGTAAGTGCTGATGACTTTATCGGCCAGGTGTCCCACGGAGAGGATCACTTTTTGAATGCCGT
The DNA here is from genome assembly GCA_964517305.1 of uncultured Akkermansia sp. Classification (GTDB taxonomy): domain Bacteria; phylum Bacteroidota; class Bacteroidia; order B-17B0; family Aurantibacillaceae; genus Aurantibacillus. Next base: position 7,352 of record CAZFCR010000113.1, on the reverse strand, counting down.
AATGTTTCAGGTATAAGAGCTGGTAATCCAGGAAAGGGCGGCCGGCAACAGGAGCGAGAGGTTTGGGTACATCGGAAACCACAGACTGAAGTCTCGTTCCAAACCCACCCGCGAGAAGCACCGCTGTTGAGATCATCATTATTTGCGTGGAAAAAGATTCAGTTCAACCAGTTCGCAAATGGTATGTCCTAAAAGCATGTGACACTCCTGGATGCGCGGTGTATCGGTGCTCGGGATGTCAACAAGGTAACGGGCAGCTTCTTTCATTTTTCCTCCGCCCATGCCGGTGAAAGCAATGGTGGTCATACCGGTTTCAACGGCCTTGTTGAGCGCGTTCACCACATTAGCGCTGTTACCACTGGTACTCATCCCTATCAGTATATCATTTTTTCTGCCCATGGCCTGAACCAGACGGCTGTAAATTACATCGTAGCTGTAATCATTGGCAACAGCTGTGATGTAACTTGTGTTTACATGAAGGGCTTCTGAAAACAGGGGCGCACGGTCGTAATAAAAACGGCCGCTGAGCTCAGCAGCGAGGTGTTGTGCATCGGCTGCGCTGCCTCCGTTGCCACACCATAGAACTTTTCCGCCGTTTTTATAACAATTAACAATGGCGTTGGTGATGGATTCAATGGTTTGCAAAAGTTGCTGGTTGCCGAGCAACGCGGTTTTAAGGTCAACTGAGGCCTGAATGCGGGAACTGATAAACTCTGTCATGGTTTAAATTTATGTTTTTTTACTTAAACCGCAGGGCTAAAATTTCAGTTTCGGAATGCCCGGCGCGGCTTCCCGATTCAAAATAAAAATGTTATGTTTGTTTGATGCAAAACTGTGCCTGGCGGGATTTAAACCTGATGCCGGAGTTTTTCGCACAGCAGGTTGCCTAAAAAAGAAAGATACATGAACATTGAAGTTTGTTTTAGTCCCCAGTCGTACCCGCTTTTTCATAATCCAGATTCCATCGTTGTTGTAATTGACGTATTGCGCGCATCATCAGCCATCACCACCGCCTTTTACAATGGCGTTTCCAAGATGATTCCCGTGGCCACTGTTGAAGAGGCGCAGCAGTACAAGGAAAATGGTTTTCTGGTGGCAGCCGAACGCAACGCGGAGATCATCCCGGGCTTCGATCTGGGTAACAGTCCTTTTGGTTACATGAACGCCAAGGTAAAAGGCAAAACCATCGCCATTACCACCACCAACGGCACACAGGCCATCAACGTGGCGAGACATGCGCACAAGGTGATCATTGGCAGTTTTTTAAATCTGGATACCGTTGTGGCTTATCTGAAGAAAGAAAAAAAGGATGTGTTGTTTTTATGTGCAGGCTGGAAAAACAAATTTAACCTCGAGGATTCATTGTACGCCGGAGCTGTGGCTGAAGCGCTTATTTATAAATACGATTTTAACTCAAGTTGCGACTCCACCATCGCATCCATGGAACTATATAAACTTGCCAAACACGACATGTATGGTTTTCTCGGTAATTCTTCGCACCGCAACAGACTCGCCAAGCTGGATCTGGAAAGGGATATCCGTTATTGCCTTACGCCAAACCTTTGTCCTGTACTGCCGGTGCTGGAAGGAAAATTCCTGGTAAAGGGTAGCTGATCTCAGCGTTTTACCATTGTATCCGGATTCTTAACGGCTTTTTTACTTCCGCCGTACAATTCAAATTTCAGGTAACGGCATTCCAATGAACCATTGTAGATCTGAATCTTCCGGGACGGCCTTAAACCAATGCTTTTTATAGCTTCGGGACTGCTCGTGATGATCCAGGCATTAAAATTCTGAAAATCTTTTTTCAGTTTGTTGCCAATCTCTTTATACAACTGTTCGATTTCATTTACAGGCAGTCGTTCGCCGTAAGGCGGATTCAGGATCACCACACCCGCCTGTCGCGTGGGCTGCATGTCAAAAAACGATTCGTTCATGCAGGTCACCACGTCATCTACTTTTGCATTGATGGTGTTGGTGCGCGCTTTTTTTACGGTATACGCGTCAATATCGTTGGCAATTATTTCCACCTTGTCTTCTTTGATCCTCGAAACGCTGCTTTCAAAAATGGTATCGTAAAGTTTTTCATCAAAATTGCGCCAGCGCATGAATGCAAAATTATTCCTGTAATAACCAGGTGGAATGTTATTGGCCCAGAGCGCAGCTTCAATGGCAATGGTGCCCGCCCCGCACATACCATCCACCAGCAACAGGTGTTTTTCCCAGCCGCTTAATTTAACAAGTCCTGCCGCCAGCACTTCTTTCATGGGTGCTTCGTTGATGTCGGAGCGGTATCCGCGTTTGTAAAGCGGGTCGCCGCTGCTGTCGAGATGCAGGCTCACTTCGTTTTTGTAGATGTGAACGTAAAGTTTAAAGGTGGGCCGCAACAGATCAACACTTGGTCTGGCGCCGGTTTTATCGCGGAAACGGTCCACAATGGCATCTTTTACTTTTTGCGATACAAACAAACTGTGTGTAAAGGTTTCTGAATTGGCAACGCTTTCCACCATCAGTGTGTCGTCGTTTGATATAAAACGTTCCCAGTCGAGGGATTTGATGCCATCGTACAATTCCTGTTCATTGGCTGCACTGAACTTCGCGAAAGGAATGGTGACTTTTAACGCCGTGTGCAGGCAAAGGTTGGCTTTGTAAAGAAAACCAAGATCGCCGCTAACAGAAACCCCGCGTTTAAAAGGTTCAATGTTTTTTCCGCCCAATTGCTGAAGTTCGCGGGCTAGCACTTCTTCAAGGCCAAAAAAAGTGGTGACTTTCATTTCGAAGTCGCCCTGATGATCATAATCGTAATAAATGGCCATGTTAAGATAATATTTCGTTTACATTTTGCCTGATGCGGATAGCAATCTCATCGGTAGGCAGGTCGTTGGAGTCGGTACCAAACGGGTCTTCTATTTCTTCACTGATGAGTTCGAGCGATGCAAACGCGTAAAACATGATCATCACAATAGGTACCGACCAGTAACCGATGGTCATGCCAAAGGTAACAGGCATGGTGATGACGTACAAAAAAATTACTTTTTTAATGAAGATGCTGTAGGAGTAAGGGATCGGGGTGTTTTTGATACGTTCGCAGGCCCCGCAGATATCGATCATCTCGGTGATGTGTTCACTCACCAGCAGGTAATCGTTCGGACTTTTTACATTTTTATTGCAGACATCAATGGCCAGGTGCGTGAGTTGACGAGCTGAAAAGGAAGGTTTATGTTTTGCTTCGAGGTAATTGTTTTTTGGAAAACGATCGCTGAATTCAAGATCGTCATCGGCTGCGTTGTTGCGGAGGTGTTCTTTGAGCACAAATGCAAAATTGCTGATCTGTCCTGCCAGTTCTTTTCGCATTGCCTTTTCGTTTGCATCCAGAAGACTGTCGAATTTAAGTGCAATGTTGCGCGCGTTGTTCAGCAAGGCACCCCAGAGTTTGCGTCCTTCCCACCAGC
>CAZFCR010000113.1:2627-3890 GCA_964517305.1 uncultured Akkermansia sp. | reverse complement strand
TCGTAAGCCGTGTTGATGCGGAATACCAGCACCAGTGAAATGATAAATCCCGAGATCTGGTGAAAGATGGTGAGTGAGGGGATCTGCGTGTGGATGTATTTTTCTTCAAGATAACAGGCAACCGCCGTAACCAGCCCCAACAACATAATAGTGGGAAACAGGATACGGATGGTATCTGATTTATGAAACCGGAAAATAAGTTTGAACCAGTCTTTGGGATTGTATGTTACCATTAAAAAATGATCTTCTTTAGGCTATTTTAAAAAGCGAGTATCACTTTTCTGATGATGTTCACACAATCCATCAATTGTTCTTTGTTGATCACCAGTGGTGGCGCAAAACGAATGATATCGCCGTGAGTAGGTTTGGCGAGCAAGCCCATCTCCGCGAACTTAAGACATACATCCCATGCAGTCTTACCATTCTTTTCTTTGATTACAATGGCGTTGAACAAACCACGTCCGCGCACGGCGGTAACCAGATCAGTTTCTTCTTTTAATTTATTCATCTCGTCCCGGAATATTTTTCCAAGACGTTCAGAGTTGTCAGCCAGTTTTTCATCTTTTAAAACCTGCAGTGCTTCCATTGCCACCGCGCAGGCAAGCGGATTGCCGCCGTAGGTGCTGCCGTGTTCACCTGGTTTGATGGTTAACATAATTTCGTTGGATGCAAGTACCGCGCTCACCGGGAAAAATCCGCCGCTCAACGCTTTGCCCAGAATCAGGATGTCTGGTTTAACGTTCTCGTGATCGCACGCCAGCATCTTTCCGGTGCGGGCCAGACCTGTCTGAACTTCATCGGCTATAAAAAGTACATTGTATTTGTCGCAAAGTTTTCTAACGCCTTTCAGGTAACCATCGTCAGGTACAATTACCCCGGCTTCACCCTGGATGGGCTCTACCATAAAAGCAGCGCAGTTAGGATCTTTGATGGCTGTTTCGAGTGCAGCCAGATCGTTGTAATCAACCAGTTCGTACCCGGGTAAAAACGGACCAAAGCGGCTATAACTGCTGGGATCTGTGCTGGCTGAGATGGCAGCGATGGTGCGGCCCCAGAAATTGTTGCGGGCAAATACCACCTTGGCCTGATTTTCCTTTACTTTTTTTACATCGTAAGCCCAGCGGCGCGCGAGTTTAACCGCGGTTTCGCCGCCTTCAACGCCGGTGTTCATGGGAAGTACTTTATCGTAACCAAAAAAACCGGTAATGTATTTTTCGTATTCGCCAAGTACCGAATTGTAAAAAGCACGTGAGGTCAGCGTTA
>CAZFCR010000113.1:0-2617 GCA_964517305.1 uncultured Akkermansia sp. | reverse complement strand
GTTAATTTTTTTGCCTGCTCAGTAAGCGCTTTTAAAATGCGCGGGTGACAATGACCCTGGTTTACCGCACTGTAAGCAGAAAGAAAATCGTAATATTTTTTGCCTTCCACGTCCCATAAAAAAACGCCTTCTCCTTTTTCAAGCACAACAGGGATGGGATGGTAGTTGTGAGCGCCGAAGTTGTCTTCGAGGTCCATCAAACGGCTGCTTTTAGTGTCGGTATGTATCATGGCGAACGGGATCTAGATTATACACAAATGTAATAAATAGAGCCCACAAAAGGTTTAAAAAAGGTTAAGTAGTGAAGCAGAACCTGATCCGCTAATTTTGATAATACCGGTCAATCAGGTACACCAAAGCCGCAATGGCCGCTCCTCCTAGCTCCAGCTCACGTTTGTTGATCTTGTCAAACGTGTCGGCCGCCGTATGGTGGATATCGAAATAACGTTGTGTATCCGGCTCAAAACCTATGCAGGGAACACCGAGTTTTTCGAGCGCGATGAGGTCTGCGCCACCACCACCGGGCTCTATTCGATCCGCGAAATAGGGCCGGAAATGATGCTGGTGCTTCATCACAAGATCGTAAAGTCCACCTGCAGTATCCACACCAAAACCCCGGGGCGTGTAACCGCCGGCGTCTGTTTCAAGTGCGGCAATGTGTTGTTCGTTATGTTGTTTTGCGTATGCGGCATAAGCGTTGCCTCCGGCTAATCCGTTCTCCTCATTCATAAATGCAACGGCGCGGATGGAGTGGCGTGGGCGGATGCCGGATCTTTTAATGGCAGCCAGCATCTCTATGGTCTGAACTATGCCTGCGCCATCGTCGTGAGCGCCTTCTCCGTTATCCCAGCTGTCGAGGTGTCCGCCGGCGATGATGAATTTTTCAGGATGAACTTCCCCGTTGATCTGACCCACCACGTTGCACGAAAGTACATCAGGTTTGTTTTCACAGTGTGTTTCAAGATACACGGTTGCCGCGCTGTTTTGTGCCACAGCTTTGTGTAAAGCGTCGGCTGCAATATAACTCAGGGCCACCGCGGGAATTTTATTTTTTGAAATCGTGGAATCGTATTTCATGTTGCCGGTGTGAGGTTCATCGTCGGCAACAGAGGTCATGCTTCTTACCAGGCAGGCCACAGCACCGAATTTAGCGGCGTGACTGGCCCCAACGCCCCGGTATTTCACCGTTTCGCCGTACGATGTTCCGGTACGGATGTTATTTGGATTAAAGAACACATTAAAAAAAACGATCTTGCCCCTGATCTGTTTTTCTCCCAGCTTATCGAGTTCTTCAAATGAATGCACTTCCACCACAGGCGCGGTGATGCCTTTGATACCTGTTCCCACCGAGCTGCCCAAGGCGGTACAGTTCAGCGCTAAGGGTTTGTTGCCTTTGATCCGTAACTCACATTTTTCTTTTTTACCGCGCACCCAGCAGGGTACCATGCATGGCTGTAAAATTACCGTGTCGGCGCCGGCAGCATACATGGCTTTTTTAGCCCAATCAACAGCCTGTGCGGCTTGCGGACTGCCACTTAAACGACCGCCAATTTTTTTGGTGAGATGTTGAAGGTTGGAATAACAGGCGCTGTTGCTGAGGTAATGGTTGTAAATGTTCCGGATCGTTATAGAATCAACATCCTGCGCCTGAAAGCGGACTCCGGTAACAAAAAAAAGAAAACATAAAAATTTATTCATCTGATCACGATCTGTTCAATGAGCCGGTAACCACAAAATTTATTGATGTTGCTGATCAGTTCTTCTTTCCTGAACGACAATTCGTGTTTGAGTGCCGCTGATGTGAGCGTGACAAAAATGATCTTGTCGTTAAAAAAGATCTCCGAAGTGTTGTTGGCGATAACGTCGCCCACAATTTCTTTCCAGCTGTTTTTTACAGTAAACTGTGATATCCTTACATCCAGCTTCTCCTGTTTAAAGAGTTGCGCAATGGCGTCGCCGAGCTTGATGAGATTGGATTTTTTTGCCACGATGTTTATTTTGAAACCTGTTTACTGGCCGCCAATACCTTTTCTTTTAAAGATGTTTTAAACGCGATGATCTTGTCAAGCAAAATTTTGTCAGAACAGCCTATCATTTGCGCGGCAAGTATACCGGCATTCTGCGCCGCGTTCACGGCAACCGTTGCTACCGGCACACCGTTAGGCATTTGTACAATGCTCAGCAAACTGTCCCAGCCATCAATGCTGTTGCTGCTTTTTACAGGAACACCAATTACCGGCAGCGGTGTGAGCGAAGCCACCATTCCCGGTAAATGCGCGGCGCCACCGGCACCGGCCACAATTACCTGAAGGCCGCGTTCGTGCGCAGACTGTGCATAGGTAAACATTTTTTCAGGCGTCCGGTGGGCCGATACGATATCGATCTCGTATGGCACACCAAATTCTTTAAGAATGTCGGCCGCTGCCTGCATCACCGGAAGGTCGCTCTGGCTTCCCATGATAATACCCACTTTTGCTGAACTCATGCTGCTGAATATTTTTTATTCTGAATAATTAAATATGAATGGCGCGTTTGCCGGTTGCGTCCAGACAAGCCTCTCTGAAACTTTCTGTGAAAGTAGGATGAGCATGACTGATGCGGCTGATGTCTTCAGCGC
>CAZFCR010000112.1:6119-9543 GCA_964517305.1 uncultured Akkermansia sp. | reverse complement strand
TAATTCCTTGGCTACTTTATCTGCTCCGCGTTTGGTGCGGGTAAATACAATCGCATGTTCAATTCCTGTATTTTTCAGCACATGATTTAAAAGCGAACGTTTGTCTTCTTTGTTTACATAATAAACAGATTGTTGTACAAGTGTTGCGGTAGTAGAAACAGGGGTCACAGAAATATGAACCGGATTCACGAGCAGGTTATTGGCCAGTTTCATGATATCGGGAGCAGCTGTGGCGCTGAAAAAAAGTGTTTGTTTTTTGGCAGGCAGTTTGGTGATCACTTTCCTGATGTCGTTGATAAAACCCATGTCAAGCATCCTGTCGGCTTCATCTAAAATAAAATGCTGGACATCCTGAAGTTTTACAAATCCCTGGTTCATGAGGTCAAGTAAACGGCCAGGCGTAGCGATGAGGATATCCACACCACGACTCAGCGCTTGTGTTTGTGAACGTTGCGACACACCGCCGAAAACGGTCGCGTGCGAAAGACCCAGATTGTGACCGTATACAAGAAAACTTTCGCTGATCTGCAGCGCAAGTTCGCGGGTTGGGGCAAGAATCAGGGCTTTGATGTTCCTGTTGTTTTTATTCGATTCTTTTTTCTCATGCAGGATCTGGAGAACCGGCAATGCAAAAGCCGCGGTTTTTCCTGTTCCTGTTTGTGCGCAGCCAAAAATATCCCTGCCCTGTAATACGTAGGGGATGGCTTGTTGCTGAATGGGTGTAGGGCTGGTATAACCTTTCTTATCAAGGCTTATCACCAACTGTTTGATCAGTTTTAATTCTGTAAATGACATTAATTATGTAATTAGTATAATGGAAGCAAACTTTTTGCTGCCAACAACCTCAAAAATGGAAATGAATCGAATTGGATCTGACAATAAGATTGTGTTGTCGTAATTCTCAAAGATGTTAGACAAATATAATCAATTTTTTGGTAACGCACCTCATTTAACCTTAATTGGACCTTTCACAAGCTTCACATCTCTTTAATACAGACAGTTAAACCATCTTTATTTTCAGAATGACTACTGGCATTGAAATTTAACTGAAGTGTGGAGGGCTAACAAAATGGAAGACAAAAATGCGGTGTTTAACAACAGGAAGGAGGCAGCGGAATTGCTGGCTACACAATTGATGCGCTTCAGCGGTGAGAATGCAGTGGTATTGGGTATTCCAACGGGTGGTGCCGAAGTGGCTTTTTATGTCGCGAAAAAAATAGGCGCCCGTTTTTCAGTTCTTATTTCCAAAAAGCTGACCGATCCAGAGCACCCGCAGATCACAGTGGGAGCCGTGTGTGAAGAAGGCACGGTTTTTATCGATCAGCATGCCAAATCAAAAATAGGAGAAGCCGAGATCCTTCGCTGCAGAAGCGAAATACTCCGGCGTGTATTGCTGTACCGCGAAGGAAAACCTTTGCCTCAGATAAAAGGGCAGACTGTTATTCTTGTTGACGATGGTATTGAAACAGGGATGACCATGACTGCCGCATTGCTGTTATGTGTAAGGCATGGTGCGGCAAGGGTCGTTGTGGCTGCCCCGGTGGCGCGTACGGCCTTTTCTGAAGAATTAAAAGAGGCAGATGAACTGGTGGTACTTGTTCAGCCTCCGGGTTTCAAAACGGTGTCACAAGCCTATCAGCATTTTGATGAACTCAGTGAATCAACAATAAAATCGTTTATGGCTCAGGCCATCCGTGCCGGGGATGAGCATTGATCGCCAGGAAACTGTTTTTTATTTTTTGAAAACAAGCTAATACCTGTTGATCATGACGATGCGCTGGTATTCGGCCAGCGAATCCTGCGGCACAAAAACAACCTGGCCGTTTTTGGTTAACACCGTTTCAATCAGGTCGTCTACTGCATTGGTAATTACACTGTAGGCCCCAGCCGGTGCTTTAAGCCAGAGATAAAAATTATCGGCGGTAACAAAACCGGGTACCGCGTATGATTTTTCTACCAGTAATACATTGCCTTTTCTCTGCAGGGCGTTGCGCCACACGTTCTGGATCCCGATACTCAGCATTTCTTTTCCAAACAGATCGGGCAGGGACGCCAGCAGCTTTTTATTGTTTTTTTCCTGGCAGGCCTGTATCATTTCCCAGGCTTTGTTTTCAAGCTCCTGAAAATTATAACCCTCATAACTGCCATTGATCTTTCCGCATATTTTACTGCTGTGAACAGATGTATGTCCGAAAAGCGCAATTTCTTTTTCTATACCTGAAAGCAGCAGATGGGTTTCAGGACCGATGTAATCAAACAATTTTTTGTCGAGCTGATTGTAAAACGAGGCTGAACTTTCCATCATCACCGATTTGTTACGTTTAAGGGCTGGTCTTGATTCAAACAATGCTTCGCCCACGGGCATTGCCGAAACCGGCACTTCGGTTGACGCAGGAAAGTGTTCGTTTTTGATTTCGGTAAGCGTACCGCCGTGCCCCTTGAATAAATTGACCTCGGAGCCGGAGAGTCCAAGCAGGTAATATTCCCGCAGATAAAGTTCCTTATACAGGAGATCGCGCACCTCGAATGAACTGCCGCGTGTATCCTCTCCTGTACTTCAAACGGAAACGTGGTTGTATAAAAGGTGTTTTCAGACATAAAAATGCCGATGCCTTTTACACCGTTGATGTACCTGATATCGTCTTTTAAATATTTCACTTTTTCAATAAATTCTTTAACGAGAGGTGCGTCGTATCGTGGGCTCATCAGGGCCTGGAGTTTCCGGATGGCATGATCCACCACAAGGGAATCTATTTTTTTAAACAACGGCATCTGGTGGAGTGGAATAACGAGCGACACACACACATTACTTTTTTCAGCGATTAAATTTTTGAGTTCGGAACTGAGCTGGGTATTTTTCATGGGAGCTGTTTTGTTAATTGCCTCAATACCTGTGCTGTTAGTGAAACTGTTTTTTTACCGGGTCACCTTTACCAACCCGGCTTTTATCGAAAAGCAATGTTCGGGCTTACAGGCCGCGTTAACTTTATATGGGTGTGTAAAACACCCCCAACGCCAAAGCCTTCCACCATGAAAAATAAACTCAACGTTTTGTTAGCCGACGACGATAAAAATGATCATGAACGGATCAAAAAGGCGCTTCTGGCTGTGCCTGGAGTTAAAGTAAGTTCCTGGTACAATGGCATGCAGCTCGTAGACCATTTAACCTCCGCCTCGCCCTTGTCTGAATTTCCGGATCTTGTTATTACAGATCTTTATATGCCTTTTGCCGGCGGACTTCAGGTGCTGAAAAAACTCCGTGTGAATGCTGCGCTGAAACAAATTCCCATTTATGTATTTTCGCGGAATTTTGACAGCAAAATTCAAAGCGCGGTGATCGAAAACGGCGCTGCCGATTTTTTCAGGAAACCCGATGATGAACTCGAACTTCAGGAGATCATCAGGGGGATTCTCAGCAGAAATA
>CAZFCR010000112.1:0-6109 GCA_964517305.1 uncultured Akkermansia sp. | reverse complement strand
CAGAATGCCCTGCTCAGAAGGTCTTCCCTGATGCGTTCAGTTTGTTTCCGGTCATATAAAAAACAGTCTTTCTCTTTATTGAAATAAATAAACGCGTCGGGCAGCGTGCCCGAAAGTGTACCATCGTTCTGTGGGTTCTGGCTGCTGATCAGGTGTGTATCGAAAGAAAAGCGGTACAAATCATCGAGATCTTCAGGGAGTGCGGTATTAATGAACACCAGCTTATCTGCAAAGCCGTTTTTAGATATCCTGATGGTGTAACAGTTGTTTTTTTCAAGATAGATCCTGAATTTTTTCCTGTCATCTTGTATTACAAAAGTGTCGGGAACGAGGCTCAGGCGGCGGACTTCTACTTGATAAGCACCTTTAGTGTTCATGATCCTGCCCTCAATTTCGAGACTGGCCGTGTTTTCAGAAAAATGTTGTTTCTGGGCCGACAGATTTAATCCTGCCATCAGCACTATGCTCAGCAGGATAATGTTAAGTGAGTTTTTCATGGCTTTATCGGTTTAATTCCGGGCCGCCATCAGAGCGGCCTCCATGATATTATACAGAAGAGTGGACAGGGGGTTTCAGCAAATATACCGGCGGTGTATCTGCAAAGACGAACAGACGATTTTTAAATATCAACTGTTTTAATAGCAGAGACGAATACCTGTGTATTGCCAGCGGAGCCAGGGATGGAAAAAGTTACGATAGGTCTTCCGGCTGTGTCCTTCGGGCGTGGCTACCGACGCGCCGCGCAACACCATCTGGCTGATCATAAATTTTCCATTGTATTCGCCAATGGCGCCAGGCGCTTTTTTATAACCGGGGTAGGGCAGGTAAGCGCTTTCGGTCCATTCCCACCGTGTTCCCCAGCTGAACTGATCGCTGGCTGCTTCCCATTCAAATTCTGTAGGCAGTCGGGCGCCTTTCCAGGCTGCGAAGGCCGAGGCTTCAAAATAACTGATGTGGCAAAGTGTGGCTGCCGCATCTACACGAACAAGTCCCGCAAGTGTATACTGCATCCATTCGCCTTTGATGGAATGCCAGTAAAGCGGCGCCGTAACATTGTTTTTTTGCACCCAGTCCCAGCCTTCAGAATGCCAGTAGCGGAAGTCACGGTAACCGCCATCTTCAATAAAATGAATGTACTCGCCATTGGTAACAAGTGACTTCGCGATCGCGAATGCGTTGAGATGTACGGTGTGGGGCTGAAGTTCGTTGTCAAAACAAAAGTCATTGCCTTTGTAACCGATGTCGTAATTGCCCGCGTCCATGCGCACGTTCCCGCTGGCATTGTTCACAGTCCTGGTTTCCGGATTGTCTGAATGGTAAGCAGGAAACAAAGGATTGTGGCCGAGGATGTATTTGATATCGGTAAGCAAAAGTTCCTGGTGCTGTTGTTCATGGTTAAGGCCGATGAGAAGAACCGGGATCTGATCGGCATTTAACTGATCGATGAGCAGCAGCATGGCCTCGTCAACATATTTGCGGTAAGCATAAACTTCCGATACAGTGGGCCGGCTTAGATTTCCCCGATCAGTGCGCAACACACGGGCACCGATGGTTTCGTAGTAGCTGTTAAAGACAAAATTAAAGGCCGGATCGTATTCCTTATAATTTTTCTGGGTTTTAAGCAAAAACGTTTCAAAAAACCAGGTGCTGTGACCCAGGTGCCATTTTGGAGGACTCACATCCACAACAGGCTGTACAACGTAATCCTCGGTTTGCAGGGGCGCGCAGATTTTTTCAGTTTTGTGCCGGATCTGAATGTACTTGTTTTTGAGCGACTGAGTTTCTGCCTTTACTGCACCAGGGTGTATGAGGGGCGTTTCATTCATCACAGTTTTCCTTTACAAGTACCACATCGCTGTAATAAGCGTTTTTATCCAAAAGAATTTCCTTCACCACCAATCCTGCCTCCGCGGCAATTTGTTTGATTTCTTCAATGCTGTATTTATTGGATACTTCGGTGAAGATGGTTTCCCAGGCTTCGAACTCAAATGTTTTGTTGATGGCGGGGATGTTCACCTTTTGTTTTTCTTTTGACACGAGGTAACTTTTCATTTCGCCACTCTGAGGCTCGTAAGTGGGGCAGTGCTCAAATTTTTCAGGATCAAAATCGGCCCCCAGTTCCCTGTTGATGCGCGTGAGGAGGTTGAAATTAAATTCTCTGGTCACTCCCTGGCTGTCGTTGTAAGCCTGTGTGATCACAACGGGATCTTTTTTCAGATCAAATCCCACAATCAGATGATCGCACTCGTTCATTTCTTTTGCGATTTTGCTCAGAAACCCGACGCATTCGCTCCGGTTAAAATTGCCGATGCTGGAGCCAAGGAAAAGGATCAGTTTTTTTTCATTGCTGTTCTTATTGATGGTTCCCAGTGCCTCAAAGTATTCCATCACAAGACTTTCTACACGAAGGTCCGGAAAAGCTTCTTTGAGGTCTTCGCCGAGACAGCTGATGGCGTGCTCAGAAATATCGATCGGCTGATAAACGAATTGTGCACCGTTGCTGAGGAAGTGATCGAGAAGAATGCAGGTTTTTTTGGCATCGCCCGCGCCGAGTTCAATAATTCTGAATCGGCTTTCACCGGGTTGCATCCATTTAAAGATCTTATCCTTGTTGCGGTTAAAGATGTCGGTTTCGCAGCGTGTGGGATAATATTCAGGCAGGTTCATGATCTCCTGAAATAACTGGTCTCCTATTTCATCATAAAGATAACGGGAGGGAAGAAATTTGCGCCTGGCGCTGAGTCCTTTGTCTACCGCTGCTTTAAAGTGAGCGTTGTTACTGTGCAAAAGCACATCATTTCTTTTAGCTGTGTTGATCATGTTCTTAGTACGGTTCATTCTACCGGTGTTCAAACACGATACCAGGCTGCGGAAATCCAGAAATAAAAAAGCCGCTCTTCTTTTGCAGAGCGGCTTTCTTTTAATGTTGCGTTGTTTTAAAGGATACGTAGTAACCAGAGTATCAGCAGAACAATGGCGATAACCGCCAGAATGTGGATGAGATTGCCCAATCCGAAACCATCAAACAGCAGTCCCAGCAGGTACACGATCAGAATGATCACCACAATCACCCAAAGAAGACTGAGGGCGTCATCTCCTGTGTCACGCGCTTCCATCAGTTTAACAGCGGTGTTAACCGATTTGATGGGATTGCGGATGGCCATTTCTACCACAGCGGCTTTTTGGGCACGCCTCTCAGCTTTGGTTTCAGCTTTTTTAGCAGCCGACGCTGTGAGGGCCTGTGGATTTGACTGAACCGGAGGCTTTACAGCCGCAGCCTGCGTTGCAGGAAGAACGTAAACCTGTTCTGGTTTTTCGGCTTTAGCCACAGCATTTGGCGCGCCGTTGTCAGTTGCAACCGGTTTTACCTGTTTGCGTGAATGGTGTTGCACAAAGTAACCTTTATTGTATTTGCGCTTTGTGATTGAAAGACCGGAATGACAGGCGCTGAAAATAAACGCTGCCAGTACAATCAACATTGAATTAAGGATGATTCTTTTCATAATAATTGTTTTTTTAATAGTTAAAGGAAGTCAAACTGTGTACCAGTTCGCTTATCAGGTCTGTTTATTGAGGAGGGGTAAAAAAGGAAGGAGGGATAGAATTTACATAAAAAGATAAATGCTCACACAAACGCAGTTTCTCTTTTATTTAGAGTTGTAAATTCTATCACCTCCCTATATGCTGAGTAAATAGACGTGAATATATTTGCAACACCGATGCCATGCCAAAAATGGCGTATTTAACAGTTTTTTGGGGCGATTGTGTTAATTTAGGATAATATATTCCCCATTTCGTAGAATTTGTTTCCCGCTTATAAAGAAAAATTAACGTCTGTTTGCCATCCTCTGAAGAAAATGCTCGGGAAAACTAATACGAGGGACCAAGGCCCCCGCAAATAGTTGTTTGTGGGCGAAAAACGGAGTGGGGAAATAAGTATACAGATAAATTACTCTGCTTTTAACTGAGAGATGGTTTCAACAGGATTGGCCGCATTAAAAACGGTATTGCCCGCCACCAGCACACTGGCACCGCAACTTACCAGTTTGGCGTAATTGTTCAGGTCAACGCCGCCGTCAATTTCGATGCGTGCATTAGCGTTCCGTTGAGTGATCATCTGTTTAAGGCGGATCACTTTTTCAAAAGTATGTTCAATGAATTTCTGTCCGCCAAAACCAGGGTTCACGCTCATAACACACACCAGGTCAACCTCGTTGATGATTTCTTCGAGCGCGCTCACGGGGGTATGCGGATTAATGGCTACTCCGGCTTTCATGCCCAGGCTTTTGATGTTCTGGATGCTGCGGTGCAAATGCGGACAGGCCTCCACGTGCAGGGTGAGTAAATCCGCGCCCGCTTCCATAAAAGCTTTAGCATACCTGTCGGGTTCCACAATCATGAGGTGTACATCGAGCGGTTTTTTTGAATACTGCCGGATGGCTTTAAGGACCGGAAATCCGAAAGAGATATTGGGTACAAACACGCCATCCATGATATCCACATGAATCCAGTCGGCCTGGCTGTTGTTAAGCATTTCAACATCGCGCTGAAGATTGGCGAAGTCGGCAGAAAGAATGGATGGAGCTACGAGATGTGACATAAGAAATTTGAGTGGCAAAGTTAGTGATCAAATATGAAACGACCAATCTGCTTTGTTTAATGCAGATCCATGCGGTAGTTCAGGATAAAACGGGCCATCCTGTTATACTGTTCCTGCGTAAAACGGCAGCGGCAGTTGTACATCGACATGAGGTTGTCAAGCGGCGGAGTGTACCAGTCTTGCCTCCCGTCTTTAATAACAGGATAATACTGGCAATAGGAGCCGGCGGGTGGTAAAGCTTCATAATAACTTACAGGGAAAGGATCGGCTTCCGTATCGCACAACAGGTCACCATTAACATAACAATTTGAACGGTCGGCAAATTCGTTTGACATATAATTGAGCAGGGGTGGAGGCGAGGCGGGCGATCCCATTTCCGCGAAAGTGTCGTGCAGACCAAAAAAGTGACCAAAAACGTGAAGAGTGGTTTTAGCAAGTTCAAAAACCCCCAGGCGGCAATTGATCACAATGGCATTACGGTTCGTCATCCTGGTGCCATAGATGAGCTGGGAGTTGTGAGCATACCCGTTTTTTTCGTTGTAAGGTCGGTCAACCACCATCTCAACCAGGTACACATTGATGGTTTGGGGTGTAAACCAGTTGGTGGTCACTACATCGTCGAACGCTTCTGTCCAGGTATTGTATTCGTAATTGGGAATTACCTTGAGGCTGCAACTTTCGAACGATACGCAGATGCGACCGAAACGAGCGTTGAGTGTGTCGATGATGCTCTGGATTGTAACTGTATTCATGGCATTCACATTAAGCGCAAAAGCACTGTCTTGAAATGCATAGAAAACAATCGAAAATTTTTTATTGAGGCAGGTATCGTGATCGGTAGCCGACACCATTTGTGTGAGAGCCGGGCGACCCACGGGTTTCTGTTTCGGCTTTGCGTTTTGCTGAGAAAAACTATTCGCGACAAGTGAAAAGAAAATGAGTATAAATAGTTTCTTCAATACTGCGGGTTGACGGTTTTTTTTATAAATTTGATTACTCAAAAATATTAATTTTTTCGATGCCAAGGCAGAATCTTCTTATAAGCTTTTTTTTCATTCTGCTTTTTTTCTGTGGCAAACAACTCATGTCGCAGATTGTAGCGACCCCTTCGGTGGGCTGTGTACCGCTTTCAGTTCAGTTTTCAGGGCCTCCCAACGCAAGCAATATTTACTGGACCCTCGGCGCCGGCATGGGCAGCTCTCAGTTGCCGAATCCCAGCCAGCTGTATACAAATGCCGGTACTTACAACATTACCTATACCGCGATGGTGGCGGGTAACCCGGTCATGTATAGCACTCAGGTAGTGGTAACGGGCGGACCTTCAGGCAGTTTTTCATTTGCGGTGTCTCCCAATGGCTGTGCGCCCCGCACGGTGAGTCTTACTGGTACAGGCGGTGCGCCAGGAAGTTCCTATACCTGGGCCTTTGGAGATCTTACACCGGTTTCAGCGGGATCGTCGGCTACGCACACTTATGTATTGCCGGGTACTTTTGTGCCAGTGATGATTGT
>CAZFCR010000111.1:0-9566 GCA_964517305.1 uncultured Akkermansia sp. | reverse complement strand
AAGGACTGCTCTGCAAAATCCAATTCAGCAGAAATATAATTATTCGCTTTCTTAACTGCCATATTAATAAATAGTTATATCAACTCATCTAAATCAATGCTTGAAAGAGGAACACTTGTTGTTTGTTTTTCATGTTGTTGTTTTGTTCCCCGGATAATATCCCGGAAATCCCTTTTATTTTTAGGGCTACAAAGATAACAAAATCACGTGATTAGCAGTATTAATCCCGCTACTCCGGAGATTAATTAGGGATTTTTCGTTATTGTAGTTTTTGTTTTAGTGTTTTTGGACTTGAAGATAAAAAACCCGTCGCTTTGCCTAATTTTACACCCTTAAAACAACGTCTTTGGCCTTTGATCCTTTTAACAGCGAGCTTCCCGTAACAGGTATTCTTAACGAAGTCAGAGAAAAACTTTCTGAACAAAATACGCTCATCGTTAACGCGCCTCCAGGGGCCGGTAAAAGTACTTTGCTGCCCCTCGCTTTGCTGGATCAAGATTGGCTCGCGGGCAAAAAGATCATTATGCTGGAACCGCGCCGTCTGGCCGCGCGCAGCATTGCAGCCCGTATGGCCTCGCTCTTAAACGATAACCTCGGCGACACCATCGGCTACCGCATCCGCTTCGAAAGCCGGGTGAGCGCCAAAACCAGACTGGAAGTGGTAACTGAAGGCATTCTTACACGCATGCTGCAAAACGACAATGCCCTCGAGAACGCTGGTCTTGTTATTTTTGACGAATTTCACGAACGCAGCCTGCACGCTGATCTGGCGCTGGCACTGTGTCGAGAAGCTCAGCAGGTTCTACGGCCCGATCTGCGCATCCTGGTGATGTCGGCCACACTCAACATGCCGCAACTCACATCGCTTCTGAAAAGTCCTGCCATTGTGAGCGAAGGCAAACAATATCCGGTCGATATTATCTACACCAACGATGCGGATGAACGGCTCCTGCCTGAACTGGCCGCGCGCACCGTGGCGAGAGCGGCCGCAGAACACCCGGGCGATATTCTTGTTTTCCTTCCGGGTGAAGCTGAGATCCGGAAATGTGAAGAGTTGCTCAATTCGCAATTGGATGGTTTTCGTATTCATCCCTTATACGGACAATTACCCCAACACGAGCAGAACCTGGCCATCATGCCTTCGAAAGACGGGAAACGTAAAGTTGTATTAGCTACATCGATAGCTGAAACCAGTTTGACCATTGAAGGCATCCGTGTTGTAGTGGATTCGGGTTTTGCCCGCGTTTCGCGTTTTGACCCTGGCTCGGGATTAGCCCGATTGGAAACAGTGAGGATCTCGAAAGATTCTGCCGACCAGAGAGCGGGCCGCGCGGGCCGGCTGAGCAGCGGCGTGTGTTACCGCATGTGGACCATGGCCACCCACGCGCGCCTCGCCGAACACCGGATACCGGAAATCATGGAAGCGGATCTTGCCTCTTTGATGCTCGACATGGCCGTTTGGGGAGTAAACAACATCATCGAACTCACCTGGCTGAGTCCGCCGCCAAAAGCCTCCGTTTCGCAGGCCACAGATACACTGCACCAGATAGCGGCGCTTGAAAAAGGCCGGATAACACCGCATGGCAAACAGGTTCACCAGCTGGCCTGTCACCCGCGCATCGCGCACATGTTGCTGATGGCGGAAGAAACAAAACAAAAACAACTCGGCACTGACATTGCCGCTTTACTGGAAGAGCGTGATCCCCTGCCCCGCGAATCGGGCATCGACATTAACCTGCGCATCGAAGCCCTGCGTCGCTGCCGTGTAAATGGCGGAGGTGGTCGTTTTGCGCGCATCGAAAAAGTAGCAGCTTCTTACAGAAAAATGCTGGATCTCAATACCGACAACGGTCCGGTTGATCCTTTTGAAACCGGGCTGCTGCTCGCCTTTGCCTATCCTGAACGCATTGCTTCTGCCAGACCAGGCAACAACGCGCAGTTTCAGCTTGCCAATGGTAAAATTGCGGCGGCCGGCCATAAGGATGATCTTTCGCACGAACCCTGGCTCGCTGTGGCCAACATGGATCTGCGTGAAGGACTCGGAAAAATATTTCTGGCGGCGCCATTAAATCCAAAAGATCTTCTGCCCATGGTAAAGGAGCAGGAAACCATCGCCTGGGATACCCGCAAAGGCGGCCTGATTGCGTCAAAAGACCTGCGCATTGGCAGCATCGTTTTACAAAGCAAACCATTAAAGTCTCCTTCTCCCGAAAAAGTACAGGAAGCCATTTCTAAAGCGATAACAGAAGAGGGAGAAAACCTGCTCGACTTTAACGAAGACATGCAGCAATTGCAAAGCCGCATTCAAAGTCTTGGCAAATGGAATGCAGATCAAACCTGGCCGGATGTATCTACCGAAACTTTACTTCAAAACAATGCGGACTGGCTCGGCCCCTATTTAAAAGATGTACGCAAACCCGAGGATCTCAAAAAAATTGATCTTGCTGCTGCATTATTGCATTCATTGAATTGGGACCAACAACAATTGTTACAAGAATTAGCGCCTGCAAAACTGGACGTCCCCAGTGGTTCCGCTATCCGCTTGCAGTATTTTCCAAATGGCGCAACCCCTGTGCTTTCTGTGCGTTTACAGGAAGTATTCGGACTCGCTGACACACCTAAAATTAACCGCAGCAAAACTTCGCTGGTAATGCACTTATTGAGTCCCGGTTACAAACCCGTTCAGGTAACATCCGATCTCAAAAGTTTCTGGAACAATCTTTATTTTGAAATAAAAAAAGAATTGCAGCGCCGTTATCCCAAACACGCCTGGCCCGACGATCCCTGGACAGCAACAGCGGTGGCGAAGGGAAGAAGTACTAAAAAGTAATTTACGATTTAGGAAATTTACAATTTACGATTGGAGTCCCCGACTCGTCCTGATAGAAGCAACTATGATCGCCAGCATTTCTGAAGTTTCGGACATGAGTTCGCGTACCTGATCAAACTTCACAAGTCCCGTTTCCCTCAGATTTCCAACCAATACATGGTTTCATCGGCTTCTTCGTTTATAAAGTCAGCTGTCGACTTTGCGCGGCATGCTGCTCAGGGAAACCTCGTTACTTCGTCAGCACCAGTTTTTTATTCAGATTCAAGCCGCTCTCAGTAACAAGGGTAATCATGTACAAACCGGCCGAAAGCTGGGTGTAATCAACTCTTAATTCGCCATTTTCCGTGTCGATCTTGTGCCTGTCTATCTCTCTTCCCTGTAAGTCATGTAAGTAGATAAATCCTTTTTGTTCTGAGCCGAGCCTTATTTTACGAGGGCTTCGCCGCTGATGAATAATATACTCGAAATTAAAAATGGAGGCTAGTCAATCAATGGTATTATTTTAGCATGGTTGACTAAAATTTGCCGCCATGAAATTATCTTTTCTTCTACATCTAGCAATTTTCATCAATCTTGACCTTTATTCGCAAACTGAGGTCAAAGAGTCATCGTTTTTTAAAGTCGAGTGGAGTCATGAAATTTCTAAAGTTGAGGATGATCGTGTAAGTGGTTTGTTGATGGATTCTGACCATATAGTTGCTTCGACGCGCGGAGATAAAATAGTTTGCTTTAACGCGTTGGGAATTGAGCTTTGGAACTCAAACGGCAGTTCAGGTGTTTATACGGTGGGCAAATATGGTGACCACATTTTTACTCAGGGTTATATGCATCTTGAGAAAAGATCTAATAATGGAGAAATCTTAAACAAAACGGTTCTTATAAACGAAGACAACAATACTATTAGTGCAAGAAATGGGCAAATTTGGAGGAGTTCATTATATACTACGAACATGTCAAACTTACTTCTCAAATACGACTTAAATGGTAATCGTATATTCACGAAAGTAATTTCGGAAAATTGTGACAACATATTTCTAAGTGTAGGAGAAAAATACGTGTATGTGCTTGCGAATATAAAAGAACCATTTGAAGGTCTTCGTTTGTTGCAATTCGATACCTTGGGGAACCGGAATTGGGCCGTAGGAACAGAACTCCCGGTTTACGGTATGTATATAATGTACCCCTGATTTAAGCTCAGGTTTTTAAAGAGTTTTGGCAAAACCAAAATCAATTAAAAACGTAAAACTAGATCAGAAATGGAAAGAAAATCAAGAAGAAAATTCAGCGCAGAGTTCAAGGCTAAGATCGTAATAGAGGCCTTAAAAGAGAAGTATACAATCGAGGAGATAGCTCGTAAACATGAGCTCCATCCCAATCAAATCACAATATGGAAGAAAGAGTTTTTAAGCAAGGCGGCAAGCGTTTTTGAAGGCGAGCGAGAGCCTATGCTTAAGAAGGAGCGTGATGAAGAGCTGGAGAAGGCATACGCAAAAATCGGACAGATACAGATTGAGAATGATTTTTTAAAAAAAAAGCTCTCGTGAAACCTACTGCTGAAAGAAGAGTAATGGTCGATTCATCTTATAAAAAACTCAGTATCGTAAAGCAATGTAAGGTGCTGTCTCTGCACCGCAGCGGGCTGTATTATAAGCCCGTTGGCGAGAGCGAAGAAAATCTGGGTATCATGCGCTTTTTTGATGAGCAGTATCTTAAAACACCTTTCTACGGGATACGTCGACTAAAAGAGCTGCTCACTGAAAAGGGCTATAACGTTAATAAAAAGCGTGTGAAGCGTCTCATGGATCTTATGGGCTGGCAAACCATCTACCGCCAGAAGCTAACAACCACAAGGCGTAAAGGAGATCCTGTTTATCCTTACCTCCTGAAAGGTTTGCAAATAAATCGCAAGAACCAGGTCTGGGCAATTGACATCACCTACATTCCCATGCGCAAGGGATTTATGTATCTGTGCGCAATTATAGACCTGCACACACGCTTTGTGATCAACTGGGGCATTAGCAACACGATGAGTGCTGAATGGGTTAAAGAAGTCACTGAAGAGGCCATAGAGCTTCACGGTCAACCTGAAATAATTAATTCAGACCAAGGCTCCCAGTTCGGTTCATTTGAATACACAAATCTGCTAACCAACAGAGAAAATCCAATCGCCATCAGCATGGACGGAAAAGGAAGGGCTATAGACAATATCTTCATCGAAAGGTTGTGGAAATCTGTCAAGTACGAATGCGTGTATCTCAGAGCCTTTGAAGACGGTGTGGAGCTATACAATGGATTGAAGGAGTACTTTCACTTCTACAACCATGAAAGATTTCATCAGTCACTTGATTACAGTAAGCCTGCTGATCTCTACCTCAAGGCCGCATAGTTTATGAACATATTAACACATATGAACAAAAAGAAAAAAGAAGCAAAAAAGAAAAAGAGTGATAATAAATCATCTTAACTTTGAAAAAGGCCTGTCTTACGACAGGGGTACATTATAAAAAGATCTAATAATGGAGAAATCTTAAACAAAACGGTTCTTATAAACGAAGACAACAATACTATTAGTGCAAGAAATGGGCAAATTTGGAGGAGTTCATTATATACTACGAACATGTCAAACTTACTTCTCAAATACGACTTAAATGGTAATCGTATATTCACGAAAGTAATTTCGGAAAATTGTGACAACATATTTCTAAGTGTAGGAGAAAAATACGTGTATGTGCTTGCGAATATAAAAGAACCATTTGAAGGTCTTCGTTTGTTGCAATTCGATACCTTGGGGAACCGGAATTGGGCCGTAGGAACAGAACTCCCGGTTTACGGTATGTATGCCGAAAGCGATGGAAGCTGTTACATCCTAACCTCCGAAGTTGGCGGTATTGGCCATGTTCAGAAGTACAACAAGGAGGGAGAACTTGTTTATGACGTGAAGCTGCCAGGCCAGCGTGGCACAAATGCTTTTAAATTGGGCGATAGCCTTTTTATCTGTGGTCAGGTTTCGGGCGCGGTACGGGTAAATGGTCAGAAAATGGCGGCATTCTGTATCCTTTCTGCAAAAACTGGTGAGGTGTATCACCAGCAAAGTATTGATTTAGACCCTGATCCTTCGCATTTAGAAGATTTTACGCATATAACCTCGGATGGAAAAAATATTTATGTCGGAGGATATTTTGGTGGGCAGGCTAAAACCAACGTTCTTATCAAGTACAGCCGCGAAGGCTCCACTACCAGCCTCCAAGAAGAAAACACCTCAAAAACCGCCTTCAGTATTTTCCCCAACCCCGGCGGCTCCCAGTTCAGGATCAGTTGCGGCCAATCAGATGTCAGCACCCTTAATGTAACCGTGCGTAATATTTCCGGGCAGGTAGTTTACAAAAAACAGATCTCCTGCAACGATCAAAAAACGTTTACCCTCGACCTGGGCAAACAAGCGGCAGGCAATTACAGCGTTGAGATTGTTTCGGGGAAAGACAAAACGGTCAAGAAGATAGTGGTGGAGTAAAAACAAAAAGTAATCTACGATTTAGGAAATTTACAATTTACGATTGGGAGCTCCGACTCGTTCTTATAGAAGCAACTATGATCGCCAATATTTCTGACGTTTCGGACATGAGCTCTTTTATCTGATCAAACTTAACAAGGCCTGTTTCCCTCAGAATTTCCAACCAATACATGGTTTCATCGGCCTCTTCCTCCACTATTTTTAATTTATTTATAAAGTCGGCTTTCGATTTTGCACGGCATGCGGCGCGGTAATTGGATCCTATCGAAGTTGAACACCGTAAAATTTGCTTTGACAGCATCCAAGCAGCGGGCTTCTGCGGAAAACTTTCAATCAACCCTATCACTTTTACCCCAATAGCTTTTGTCCGCGCTTTGATCTGTTCTTCCATTTCTTTGGGTTATACGCCTGACAAATTTATTTGCTAACCGACTGTTTTATGGCTACGGAATATAGCAATCGGGCAATTAATCGTCAATCGTCCATCGTAAATCTGAAGTCGTTATTCCAGTTTTATCTTCTCGTCTCCTTCCTTATACGGCATGTAGGTAAAAATAAACTGAAACATCTCTTCAGTTGTTTTCATGCTTTCCACGCCGTCGCCCTGGGTAATTGTTCTGGGTGGATGAAAGGGATTGTCGGGATTTTTTTCGGTGTTGTCGAAAGTGCCATAAACGTGAATGGTAGCGCCGGCTTCGATCTTCACAGGGTTCTTAAATGTATAATAATACTGCCACCTGAAATTCCATTTGTTGATGCGGATCAGCGGGATGGTATCGCCGTTTGCTTTCACGGCAAAAGCCCAGAATTTTTTTCCGATCAGGTGCATGTGCGGATTCACGGATAACATGGAGATCGCTTGTCCGATTGTTTTCGCGGTATGAAAAGTTTTAACCTCTCCGGGAGGAATCACAAATTCAGGCTCTATCTCTGAAATGCCGAAGGTGCCCATTTGAGTTTCTGAGACGGCCCGCTGAACCGGTGATTTTCTATAAAACACATTCAGGTAACTGCTGTCCGGTAAGTCGGCATTGCTTGGTCCGTAGTGAATGTTGTTGAGAAAAAACACGCCGTTCTTTTTTAACCTGAAACCACCTACTTCCGGCGGATAAACAGGTGGAATGTACCCTGGAAGATAATACACGGTATTCGGGCGCATCACGGGGAAAGCGGGCTGGATGTTATCAGTATAAGGAATGTTCATCTTCTGATAGATCTCCATCATGTTGGCCCTTTCGTCGGCATGGGCCGACTCCCCCTTAAAATAATCGAACTGCCGGCCCTCGTCGTAGCTGAGCAGGTGCCCGTTGACGTGGTGGATCACCTTGCGCTGATGCGGCACAAACTCAACAAAATCAACAATGGTGTCTTTATCAATTTGGTAAGGATATTTCAGGATCATAAACACATCGCTGCCATTGCCTTTGATCTGAACAGGTTTTACAGGCCGCACAACCAGATCGGGTTTTCCAAAATAAGATCCTTTGTAAAACACAGGCGGGTTTGGTTCATTCAAGCTGTCGCCACGCGGCATACCCTTATCCACCCATGCTTTGATCAGCGCGATCTCTTTTTCTTCAAGTACTTTTTCTCCCACAAAATGACTGTAACTGGCGTCCGCAGGCCAGGGTGGCATGTAACGACTTAGGGTCACAAAACGGATCTGTCTGGCCTTTTTAAAAGCATCGTGATAAGAAAGCAACGGAAAAGGACCGCTTTCGCCGGGCCTGTGACATGAAGTGCAATTATTGTACACAATGTCTGCGATCTCCCCCGACCAGGTAACTTTATCTGAAACCGCAGTGTTTTCGCGGCATCCCAATAAAAAAACGGAACAGATAAAAACAATAAGATGTTGGCCGGTTCGCAACATCAAAGCTTTTAATAATTATAATAAGGCGAGATCATCAGGTAGACTACCACGCCGGTAACAGTTACATACAACCACACCGGGAAACTAAAGCGTGTGATCTTCCGGTGTTTCACGCGCTGATCGCTCAAACCATAATAAAACGACAGCAACACCAGTGGCAATACAATCACCGCCAATAAAATATGGCTCAGCAAAATAAAAAGGTACAGGGGTTTGATCCCGCTCACGGCCGCCGATTCAGCGGCACTCATGATGCCATCATGGTCTGTATCGCCATATTTTGTGTCCGGTATAAAATAATGCGCAGTCACATAACTGATCAGAAACAACGCGCTCAAAGCAAAAGCTGTCAGATTTAATTTTTTGTGCAGCACGATGTTTCCTTTACGAATGGCCATAAATGAAAAAACAAGCAAAACACTGCAGGTGCCGTTCAGAATGGCATTGAGCGCAGGCAGTTTATAAATGAATTCAGGGGTCACATCCGGCAGCGGCAGCCATTTTTGTTGTAACACTGTTACTGCCACGCAGATCAGCACCGTTGTGATCCAGATGGTTGTTTTGATGGCCTTGTCGTTGTTCGTATTAAGTGTGGGGCTTTCCATTACTCAGGCAAAATTTGAAATTTAGAGGTTCAAAAAAAAGCAGGTCTGCTGACCTGCTCTTGTCGTTTATTATTTTGTCATGGCATTGAGCTGTTCCTGACTCACACCGGTTGTTGAATAACCGCCGTCGTGGAAAAGGTTCTGCATGGTGACCATCTTTGTAAAATCGCTGAACAGACTCACACAGTAATTAGCGCAATCTTCGGCGCTCGCGTTTCCAAGCGGTGCCTGTAATTCCGCGAAGTCATAAAAATCGAGGAATCCTTTGATGCTGGTTCCCGCTTTGGTTTTGGTGGGTGACTGAGAAATAGTGTTCACGCGCACTTTGTTCTTTTTACCATAGTGATAACCAAAACTCCTGGCAATACTTTCAAGTGCAGCTTTGATATCAGACATATCTGTATAAAAAGGAAACGCGCGCTGAGCACCCATATAAGTCAACGCAACAATTGAACCCCATTCGTTCATGGCATCAAGTTTATAAGCCACAGCCAGCATTTTATGGAAAGACAGGGCGGAAATATCCATGCCCTTCTGGTAATAATCGTAATTGAGTTCAGTATAAGGAATGTCCTTGCGCATGTTCACGCTCATCCCGATAGAGTGCAATACAAAATCAATTTTACCGCCTAAATGCGCCATGGATTCGGTATACAGTTTTTCTATTTCTTCAACACTGGTGGCATCAGCAGGAATGATCTTTGAATTGGTTTTTTCAGCCAGTTTGTTGATCTCGCCCATGCGCAT
>CAZFCR010000110.1:0-9630 GCA_964517305.1 uncultured Akkermansia sp. | reverse complement strand
ATCTCCTGGAAGGCGTAGCTACGAATCAGACCACCAACAAACTTGTTGCCGCAACTGCAATAGATGAGAACGGAAATGTTGTGAAATTTGTCAAGGCCATGCCGAACCCATTCAATTCGGGATTGACCATTCAATCTACAGAAGCCATGAGCAATGTAAAAGTATACAGCCTCTCGGGCCAGCTCCTGATCGACATGACGCCATCTGCCAGCGAAGCTGAACTCGACATGGAATCGTTTGCAAGCGGCGTTTACCTGGTAAAGGTAACCACCAAAGGCGACAATACTTCTTTCATCAAGGTGGTGAAACAATAGTTACAGCTTAGATCCGCTAAAAAAAAGCCCTGCATTTTTGCGGGGCTTTTTTGCTGAGTAATATAATAATGGTAAAGGGCCAAGAGTGTGAAGCACAATTTAAAAGTGCAGATAGTAGTCTTTTGTAAGATCTTTGTAGGCCTGGGTATAACTGCGGTTTTTATCTTCGCCGATCACAAGTGTTGACTCTGAAAATTCACTTTCCTTGAATTCAAATTGCATGATGTGCCTTTTTTCCGAATCCTTCTCCATGTGCGTGCGGA
The DNA here is from genome assembly GCA_964517305.1 of uncultured Akkermansia sp. Lineage (GTDB taxonomy): Bacteria > Bacteroidota > Bacteroidia > B-17B0 > Aurantibacillaceae > Aurantibacillus. Next base: position 9,053 of record CAZFCR010000110.1, on the reverse strand, counting down.
TGCGCAGTAATTTTGAAAGGTACAAACCTTTGGCTGTGGCTTTTTCCCTGAATATGGCGGCTTCTTTGGTTGGGAGGATGAGACAGAACTTCCCCTTATCATCGAGGAGTTTTTTTACACCGCTTAACAGGTCATCGAAAGAGAGCGTGTCTGTGTGACGCGCTATAGTTCTTGTATCGTCGTTGTTTTTGAGCGACGCAATAAAATACGGTGGATTGGTAACAATCAGATTAAACTTTTCGTTTGTTGAAGCAACGAGTTCCTGAAACGATGTGTGTTTAACGGTGATTTTATCGTGATAGATGCTTTGAGAAACATTCAGGCTTGCTTGTTCGGTGCTGTCTTTGTCAATGTCAATGGCCAGAATTTGCGCGTCAGATTTCTGGGCGAGCATCAGGGCGATAATGCCTGTGCCTGTTCCGATATCAAGAATTTTTTTGCTGCCGGAAGGTGAAACCCATGCGCCCAGGAGCACGGCGTCGGTACTCACGCGCATCGCGCATTTGTCCTGCTTTATTTTAAATTTTTTAAATTCAAAGGTATCATTCGGCATAAAATCAGTTCACCTTTATTCAATTAGTACATTCAAAAAAAAAGCGTTAGTTAAACTAACGCTGTTAAGTTTAGTAAGAAGGCCGTGTATCCGTGCGACCCAGGTTGACCCCGTAACCAGGGAAAACATTGTACCGGAGCATGAACTCAAGTCCACCCCGACGGTTGGAGGCAGGCGTGAGAGCAGATACGTTGATATCGTAAGAAATACCGAGCGCATACCTGTTGTGCTGATAGAGGATAGAAGGAATGATGGCATCCTTAAATCTGTAGTATCCGCCTATTGAAAGCGCTTTTGGTTTTTTTAATGCAGTATAAGTAGATGGATCGCCGATGATGAATTTAAATAAAGCACCTGCGATGAATTCATTGCTGCTGCCCTGGCGCATGTAAAGAAAACTCGGCATGATGGCATTAATGGAATTAGGGATGTTAAAATCACCATTAAAATAAGCACACATTCTTGCCTGTAATTTTTCGGTAGGGATGATGAATGAACTTCTGCCGAGACCGTAGTGGTATGCAGAGATTCCTACATCAAATTTTGCCGCGTCTTTAGCTGCCAGAAAACGATCGCTCTGAACGTAGTTAAGGTTTACACCACCGCCAACGTCAAACGATGTAATGCTGCTTCTTGGAGTGGCAGGTTCGCCTGAAGGCAATTCAGGGTTAAAGGTATACCCGTCGTATTGTTCGCCCCAGCGCAACTGGCTGATGTCGATAGTGCGGTAAAAGAACCCTGTTTGCATACCGCCCGAGAATTTCATTTTTTTATTGATCTTCTGATGATAAGCAACTCCCACATTTGGATTGAGCGTCCTTAAGTGCGCATCGCCTGCTTCATCACGAAAAATGTTCGCAGAAACGGCAAAATAATTGTTTTTCAGTTTGCGGTGTTTAATCGTTTGTTCAAACGAAATCCCGATTGTTCTGTAGCGTGTAGCCACGGTAGACCACTGGTCTTTAAAGTTGGCGCTCACCCTGGTATTGTAAGTAACGCCTGCCAGGGCAGGGTTAATGATACTCGGGGTTTCTGCGTACTGAGAAAAGTGGATGTCCTGGGCCCTGGCAACCTGGGTACAGATTGCAAAAGCGATTAAAGACTGCGTTATAAATATTCTTTTCATAGGTCTACCGTATTAAAGTTATGTTACCCTTGGAGCTGAATGCCTTGCCGTCGTACCCTTTACCTTCAAGCCGGTAAACGTACACGCCAGTACCCATTTCATCTCCTTTATAGGTACCATCCCAGCCATTTGCCTGGTCGTTAGTTTCAAAAATCTTTTCACCCCAGCGGTTAAACACCATAAATGTAAGTGTTTCAAGACAAATCCCGTTCACCTTCAGCACGTCGTTATGACCGTCGCCGTTTGGCGAGAAGGCATTTGGCACAAACATTTCGCCACAATCTTCTATCACGATTACATTCAGCGTGTCGCGGGAAGCACAACTCTTACTGTTATAACCGGTAAGGATGTATTGTGTTGTTCTGAAAGGTTTAACCGTTACATTTTTACCTGTGAGCGCCGTGATGTTGTAGTTGGGCTCCCACTGGTAAGTGATGCCTCCGGAAGCACTCAGGTTTAATGACGTTCCGAATCTGATTGTCGTATCACTTGAGATCTGACCTGGTGGCACAATGGTGATGTTTGGCACATCAACTACGCGGATAAAACTCAGTTCACCCTTGGTTAATTCACTTCCACCGTCGAGTAAAGGATACGGGTTAGCTACTCTGAGAATAACATTGTATTTACCTGGCAGGTTATAACAAACCGTTGGCAGCGACACTGTAGATGTGTTCGGCGAGCCTCCAGGGAAACTCCACACTAAACTCTGAGGGTTACCAGCCATGGTATCGGTAAGGTTCATGAAGGTGATACAGTCTTTTGTACAGATCGTATCAATCGGCTCTGCTGTTGTAAACTTAACATCTCTAACCGGTCTGCAATCCATCACCCTCACGCTCACTGTATCTTCTCTGCGGCAGCCAGGTATGCCATTGTAACCCGAGATCACGGTGTAAACCACTACTGCAGGTGCACGTAAAGGCGCATTGACCACGATGTTGTTGTTATTCACTGGTGTTAGAATTGAATTGTAGTTTGCAGGGTAAGGCGAGATCCATGTATAAGTAGGAACAACTCCAAAAGGCAGGTTTTGATTCTGATTGTTGGCAGAAAGGTTCAGCACAACATCTGAAGGACCCGGATTTGGTCCTACAAAACAAACCGTGTTAACCGGAACGCTGTTGATGGTTGGAACCGAAACAGCAGTGAGTGGCCTTGGGAAAACTGTTACAGTGACCAGACGAGGTACAGACACACATTTTCTCGCATCAAAAACTTCTACAGAGTAGGTAGTAGTGTTCTGAGGATACACCATAACGGTTTGTGTAAGAATGTTGCTGATGCTGATTGGTGGCGCGTTGGCGGCCTCGGTCCAGCTGTAGGTGAAGGCGCTCGTTGGACCAACTGCCATGGTGCTGACATTGGTAATGCTCAGTTTAAGGGAATCTCCGAAACACATGGCCGGTAGAGGCGGTGTAACGTTCATGGTAAATTGCGGAATCACTGTTACACATATCGCGGCGGTGCCGGCGCAGATTGAAGTAAATCCGGTTACCGTATAACAGGTGGATGCCGGCGGTCTCACTGTGGTTTGAGGTCCGAGCGAGTAGGTCATGTTGTTCGGGTTGTAAGGGAACCAGACATAACTTGCAGCACCCGAAGCGGTGAGTATAACAGGTTTAGAGAATTTCGGCGTGTTGCTGGAGATACATGTTGTTCCAGGGGTTGTGGCGTGAACAACGTTGATGTTAAGCGGTGGTGCCTGTCCGATTACAACAGTAGCACTGTCAATACAAGTACCTCCGTTAGAACCTACGACCACAAAAGTTCCTGGTCCTACAGCAATAGATTGCTGAAATATGGAATTCGTAAAGGTAGTTCCCGTCCATGTATAGGTATTGGCAGTAAAAGCCGTCAGTGTGGAGGTAAAACCCGGACACACAGCACTTGCCGTTGTTACAATATTAGGCTGCAGGTTAGGGTAGGTTCCCACATTTAAAGTAATAGTGGCAACACCATAACAACCGGCGTTATTTGTTCCGAGTACAGTGTAGATGGTGGTAACCGATGGCGAAGCAATAACGGTTGGTGTAAAAGGATTCGGCTGCAGGCTTCCCCCCGGCGACCAGGTGTAACTGTTAGTGCCACTGGCCGTGAGCGTGGCGTTGGTACCAGGACAGATGGTGGCGTTTTGAGGTGCCAATACGATCGTTAGTGAAGCGGTAGGATTAATACTGAGTGTAACAACTGCAGTGCCTTCGCAACCAGCAGGATCTACTGCAAGAACCGTGTACGATGTAGTAACCGTAGGGTTAACACCGATTCCCGAAGTGGCGGTATTGTATGGCAAAGGCGAACTGATCGCAACTGATCCACTTCCGCTCGGCTCAAACCATGTATACAAAGCATTTGTTGGCCCGGTTGCACTCAGGGTTGCTGAAGTTCCGGAGCAGGTAGTAGGTGATGAAACCGATGCACCGATAACAAGTGGTGGACTAATGGTAACGGCAACGGTAGCAGTTCCTACACAGCCAGCGCTGTCAGCATACACTATATAGTTAAGCGGATCTACGGGGCCAGGACTATCCGTCGCGGTGCTGGAAGTGGTACTTGGCGTGCCGACAGGAGCGATAAAAGGCGCTACAGTGGTGGTTTTAACAAAGGTGAAGTAGGTATTGGTACCGCCTGTTGCGGACAATACTACAGGAATATTGGCACAAACCGGATTCGGATTAGCGGTGATCGTAGGGTTAAGATTAAGAAGAAATACAGTACTCGTAGCAGTTCCTGTACATCCTGCGCTATCGGCACTTACCGTGTAAGTTTGAGGAAATGAAGCTTGCGTATGAGTTGCAGTATTAGCAGTCTGCAGTGGAATGGTGCCTGATGGCGCGGTAGGTGAAGTAATCGTGTAATTGGTTCCTGCGCCACCTGAAGCGCTGAAAGTGAACATGGTGTTAGGACAAACGGACTGAGTAGGCGCCGTTAAACGTAATGAAAGGTTGTTGGAAAGATTCAGGCGACCGATCTGTATGGTACCTGTGCCGCGGCAGCCCGCGCTATCAACCGTAACGGTATAGAAGGCGGCGGACAGGTTTACCGTTGGTGATGGGGTGTGATAAACCACGTTAATGGTATTGTCGCCTGGCGATTGCGGGATCACCGAGCTGCCAGGACTCACCTGGTAACCGGCATTAAAAGTATAGGTGGTACCCGCGCCTCCCGAAGAGCTCAGAGTGAACTGGGTGTTGGGACATATAGAAGCTGAAGATGCGGTGAGTGTAGGGTTAAGTACCAGCGAGTAAATGGTAACACTGGTGTTACCTGTACAGCCTGCACTATCCGCATAAAGTGTATAAGTTCTGGGAAACGGCAGGGTAGGCACGTGCGCTACAACCGAGGCGGAGCCTGTGCTGATGTAGCTACTTCCGGGTGTTACCTGATAAGGTGCCTCAAAAGTGTAGGTAGATCCTGCGCCTACATTGGTGGCGGAAAAGGTCATCACGGTGCCGGGGCAAACAGAAAATGCTGAAGGCGATAGTATCGGGTTCAGGTACTGCCGTTGAACGGTGAAGGTAGTGCCACCTGAACAACCGCCGCCAAAAGCACCCACGCTATAGGTAGCAGCTAAGGAAGGAGGTATCACAACAATTGACGAGTTAGAACTATTGCCAGGAGGGATCAGTTGGGGAACGCCATTGTTCACATAATAAAATGAATAGGTAGTTCCTCCTGTTGCACTCAGCGTATAAGTCTGACCCGGACATGTAGAAGGTGTTGATCCCGCCATGGTAGGCGTTAAGGTGAGCATGCCCACACAAACAGTGGCTTCGCCCGGACAGCCTGCATAATCAGCGGTCACCGTGTAACAGGTAGGGTTGGTTGGGTTAAAGGTTGCAGGGTTTACAAACTGATTTCCGGAACCGTCACCAGGCGTCCACGTATAATTGGTGGCGATGGAGTTGGCCGTAAATGTTACCGGACTTCCGGGACATACGGACTGCGCCGAGGCGCTGATGCCCACGCTGATGTTGGTGCCAATGGTCACTGCCGCGATGGCCTCAGCAGTACAGGTAATACCTGCGGATCCGGTGTATGTTAATATGGCTTTGAAATTTCCCCCGATGGCGTTTGTACAGGTAGTAAGAACGTTGGAAGCAAAAGAGTTCGGCGGTGCACTGTTCGGATCGTACCATTCAATTGCTGTTGTAACGGATGGCACTACATTGGGTCCGCCCACCGCGCCGGCAGTGGCCGTAAAACAAACGGTGCTACCCAGACACATGGTTTGGGAGGCAGGACTCACAGCCACAGTTGCAGCCTGAACATAAACGTTGGCGGTTGCAGTTACGATACATCCCTGGGCAGTAGTACCGGTAACCGTGTAGGTTGAATTAACTGTAGGGGTTACCACCATAACTCCACCACTTCCTAAAGGACCAGAGGGTCCGGTCCAGGTGTACGTATTTGCACCCTGAGCAGTTAACGCTGTTCCAGCGCCACGACAAATGGTTGGGGTGGCAACGGTGATAGAGGCTCCACCGCCTGCACAGTATATGAGGCCATTGGTTAAGCCTCCCGAAAACAGTGGATTGGCGCTTGTGAGCGTTGCGATTGGGACACCGCCTAGCAAAGCAATTACCGTTACAGAATACTGGCCGCAGCAGGTGGTTGAAATTGCGATAAGCGTGTTAGTTGGCAGCCCGAGCCCTGGAAGAATGGTAAACGTAGGAGTACAACCAGGAGGACCAATTACTTGCCAGCTGTATGAATCGGCCCCAGGGACGTTGGCAACAATCCCGGCAAATGAATTATAGGTGGCTCCTACCGTGTAACACATTGGGTTAGGAGAAATAGAGTAACTAGGTGTCTGGGCTCTTATATTATTGTTAAACAAAAACAAAGAAAAGGTTAACAGGCAAGAATATAATATTCTTTTCATAGTGTGGATATTGATGTAGCTAAGTTAGGAAATTTGTGTGTAGGATATGATTAATTTACTCAATGGTTCATAGGCTTTACTAACTGGTAAATATAAAAACTGTAAATTAAATAAACAAACGCCTGAAAATTAGAAATAACGCGGTTTTTGAGAGCTCGTGCACCGGGGTTTATTATGTTTGGAAAATTAAGGACTATCGGCTCTGAAAAATCTCCGGGATTATCCCGATGGGTTAATAGTTAACATCCATTGAAAACTATTGCAAGAAATAAAACAGACCGAACCAGTTTAAAATTGTACTTTTGCGGTTTAGAAAAAAGCTTCTAAAAACTATGCAATTAAAGTATTCTTCGCTTCCAAAAGCCATTTTACTGCTCGAAGACGGGAAAGTGTTCGAAGGACGGGCAGCAGGCAAGATTGGCACCACTTCAGGAGAGATCTGTTTTAATACCGGGATGACGGGTTACCAGGAGATCTACACCGATCCATCCTACTTTGGTCAGATCATTGTGATGACCAACTCGCACATCGGCAATTATGGCGTTGAAGAAGGAGAGCAGGAAAGTAATTCCATCAAAATCGCCGGCATAGTTTGTAAAAAATTCAACCAGGGATATTCAAGGCCAAGAGCCCAGAAAAGTCTGCAGCAATATTTTGAAGACGGCAATATTGTTTCCATTTGCGAAATTGATACCCGCGCTCTTGTTAGACACATCCGCGACAAAGGCGCCATGAACGCCGTGATTTCTTCGGAAATACTCGATGTCAATGTCTTAAAGGAGATGCTCGCCAAAGTTCCAAAAATGGAAGGGCTTGAACTCTCATCACGTGTATCAACCAAAGAAGCTTATTATTTCGGAAAAGAAACCGCGAAATACAAGGTGGCCGTAATGGACTATGGTGCAAAACAGAATATTCTGCGCTGCCTGGCTGAGCGTGATTGTTATCTCAAGGTTTTTCCCATGCAGGCAAGCATGGCCGACATCAAGGCTTTTCAGCCGGACGGTATCATGCTGAGCAACGGACCAGGAGATCCTGGTGTAATGAAAAAAGAAACAGAAGTTGTGAAACAGATTGTTGATTCAGGAATTCCGGTGTTCGGCATCTGCCTCGGGCATCAGCTTCTTGCGCAGTCGCAGGGCATCAGCACCTATAAAATGCACATCGGTCACCGCGACATCAACCAGCCTGTAAAAAAATCTCATCAGCGGCAAGAGCGAAATTACTTCGCAGAACCACGGGTTCACAGTAAGTGAAAAAGACATCGCCGGAAATAAAAATATTGAGATCACACACGTCAACCTGAACGATCAAACGATAGAAGGCATCAGATTAAAAGACAGGAACGCTTTTTCCGTGCAGTATCACCCTGAAGCGAACCCCGGACCTTACGATGCGCGTTACCTCTTTGATGAGTTTATCGCCCACATGAGGAAATAAGGATTATTTACGATTTACGATTTATAATTTACGATTAGGGTTATTTTACCTCTTCGTAGTCTACGTATTCGCCTTCTGAATTCAGGTGTTTCTTTAACGCAGATTTTAAATCTTTCTGAGAGTTGCTGGTTTTGAATTCCGGTTCAGGATTTCTGTTTTGAAATTGGTGGTTTGATTTTTTTTGCGCAACGTTCTTAAAAACAGCTACCAGGCGGAAAACCAGCCAGAGAATAATTAGAGTCCAGATAATATCTCTCATAGTGACCGGCAAAAATACAGATTAGCCGGCGGATTCACAGATAATCTCTGTTAAACAATTTGAAATCGCGCTCCAACGCTTTTTATTCCTCAATTATCGATAAAAAACACCCTGTTTATCAACAAAAATCTAAGGTTTTTTAATGTTTTGCTTACTTTTGCGAAACTTTTTTTAATTTAAAGCATGGTTAACATGCAATTAATAAACCTATCAGAAAATGAAAACTCTTGAGAAAGTAAGCGAGGAATATGAATCGCAACTGAATGAATGGATCGATCGTGAAAAAGCAGCGCTTGACCTCATTAATGTTATTGGAAAATTATGGTTCGAAAAATCGATCGAACTGATCCTTTTCCGTAACCAGCTGGTTGACCGCAGCGCGAGTGAGATCATGAACCTTCATTTGTACGCGAAGAACATTGTGAAAAAACCGATCACCGTGTATGAAACACTTGAACTCGCTACAGAAATTCTTAACTCAAAAGTTTGCGCGGCCAGAATTGATATTGGTAAACTGGCCTACGAATGGCACCAGGAACAAAGTTCATTTAAATCAAAGTCTGAGTTTATCGGTTCAAAACTAAAAGATTTTATCGGAAAAGAAAGTCATATCACCCCTAAAGATGTTGTGCTGTACGGTTTTGGCCGTATTGGTCGTCTCGCTGCGCGTGAACTGATCACACTTGCCGGAAAAGGTGAGCAGCTGCGACTCAGGGCTATTGTTACACGTGGCAACAGCGATGAAGAAATTGTAAAACGTGCCGATCTTTTACGCACCGATTCAGTGCAT
>CAZFCR010000109.1:0-9668 GCA_964517305.1 uncultured Akkermansia sp. | reverse complement strand
TTATTACCCTGGGTCCTTCTGTGGCATACCTCATCTCTTACCGTGAAGAAACGGAGCGTGGCGACTGGACGGGCATGTACCCCTTTAATAAATTTGAAGCCGGGGTCAATTTTGGACTTGGAGCCAAAATTCAGGATAAGTTCAGTGTTGAACTTCGCTCGTCCAATTCAGTTACACCGGTGCGCAGTTACGGCATGCTGGCCAACCAGGTGTGGTACCCCAACGCGGTGGCACGTTTTTTTAATAAAGGTTTGTACAGCAATTTGCTGAGCCTTTTTATCACCTATCATTTCGACCTGAATAAAAAAAGTGGAGAATAAACTCAAGATAGCGGTAGCCATCACCGGCGCAAGTGGCAGCATTTACGCGCGGGTATTGCTTGATAAATTAAAAAACCTTTCCGCGCAATGCGAAGAAGTGAGCCTGGTGATGAGCGACAACGCCAAAGACGTTTGGCTTCACGAACTTGGTAACAGCGATTACGAAAAGTATCCGTTTAAAATATACGGCAAAAACGATTTTTACGCGCCGTTTGCATCCGGTTCCGCAAGGTACAACGCGCTTATCATTTGCCCTTGCAGCATGGGCACCCTGGCCAGGATCGCAACCGGCATCAGCAACGATTTAATCACCCGTGCCGCCGACGTAATGCTCAAAGAAAGACGAAAACTTATTCTTGTTACGCGCGACACTCCACTGAGTCTCATTCACATCAATAACATGAAAACGGTAACTGAAAGCGGTGCCATCGTTTGTCCGGCTACTCCTTCGTTTTAGTCGCAGCCCCAGACCATTGAAGAAGTGGCTGCAACGGTGATCGACCGGGTGATCGACCTTAGCGGACTTAAACAGGAATCTTACCGTTGGGGAGATAAATAAATGATTTGTTTTAGACAGCGCTCCGCAAACGTTTAAAAAGTACATAAAAAACAAATTTAAATGGAAAAATACAAAGTATGTCAGAGTTGCGGAATGCCGCTGAAAAGCGATCCTCAGGGCGGCGGCACCCTTGCCGACGGAACAAAGAGTTTTAAATACTGCAGCTTTTGTTTTCAGCAGGGCAGATTTACACAGCCAGAGATGACGGCTTCACAAATGCAGGCTTTTGTAAAGGGTAAGATGAAAGAAATGGGATTTATTCCCGGTCTTCTTGCCGTTTTTTTTGTGAAGGGAATTCCTAAACTGGCTCGCTGGAAAGAAATTCCGAAAGGATAAGCGAAGACTCATTCACCAGGCGATCATTTTATTTTCCTGTGAATCGATGATGCCCTGACCTTCAGTCAACTGATTGCGCGACCACAAATCAAAAATATTTTTCGCGGCATCAGCCGGATCAAGATCCGCGTCAGACTGCGACAAATTGGTTTTCATGCGCCCCGGGTGAACCTGGTAAACCCTCAGCCGGTCCTGATATTCTCCCTTGATACAGGCAGAAAGCATGTTCTGCGCAGCTTTTGCGATCCTGTATTCATAATTCATTTTCAGGTGCGAGAAAGTGCCTTTGTATTGTTCTGATATTGATCCCATTCTTGAGTTAATATTGATGATGGCGGGTTGTGGCGTCAGCAACAGATTATCCACCAGGCACTGGCTGAGGCGCAAAACAACCACACAATGCACTTCGATTATCTCCAGCAGATCAGATCCTTTTACTTCTTTTAATTTTGCCGAACGCCCGCCTACACCGGCATTGTTGATGAGCAGGCAAAGCGGTGTACCTTTTATTATTTCTTTTATCCTTGTTTCACAATCAGGCGCGTTCAGATCGGTAATAACAGGAACAAACATTTTGCGGAATTCACGATCAAGAGATTCGAGTTGTTCCGGCTTTCTTAACAAACCAAACACACGGTAATTTTTTTTCGCGAATACCTGGAGCAGTTCTTTTCCGAGCCCCTTGCCTACGCCACTGATAAAAACATTGCCTTCCATATTGCTGAAGGATCAACAAAATATGATGCCAGCGTTTGACTGGCCTCTGTTTTGCATGTAGTTTTACTAAAAAAAATTTGCAGGCCAGTCAGCATATCTTACTCGTACGTCCGTCCACTTTTGTTTTTAACGAAGAAACCGCTTCCACCAACGCCTTCCAGCAAACTCCGACCGAAAACCAGGAGGCACTAAGAGCCAAAGCCATAGGTGAGTTCGATTTTTTTGCCGAAAAACTGATGTCCGAAGGCGTAGACGTTACCGTTATTGAAGATTCTCCTTATCCTGTAAAACCAGATGCTGTTTTTCCGAATAACTGGATCAGTTTTCACGAAGACGGCACCGTGGTGCTTTATCCCATGTATGCCCCCAACCGCCGAACCGAACGCCGACCTGAGGTGATCGACGCGCTGAAAAAAAAGTTCGATGTCAGGCGCGTCATGGATCTCAGCAGGCATGAAGACGAAGGCAGGATACTTGAAGGTACAGGCAGCATCATTTTCGACAGAACCAACCGCGTTGCCTATGCCTGCCTTTCACCCCGCACCAACAAAGATCTTTTTACGGACACTGCAGAAAACCTGGGGTACCGTGCGGTGTATTTTAACGCCCGCGACCGGAGCGGCCAGGCCATTTACCACACCAATGTGATGATGTGTGTGGCCGAACAATTTGCCGTGATCTGTCTCGAAAGCATCAACGATCCCGCAGAAAAATCAGCAGTCCGCGAATCACTTAAAAACACGGGGCACCGGGTGATCCCGATCAGTTTTTCGCAAATGACAAATTTCGCCGGGAACATGCTGGCACTCAAAAATAAACAGGGCTCAGACCTGCTCATTCTTTCGCAAAGCGCTTACGATTGTCTTTCAGACGAACAAAAACAAAACATTTCAGCGTTCTGTAAAATGGTGCCTGTTCCTATCCGCCTGATTGAAACCATCGGTGGTGGCAGCGCCAGGTGCATGATTGCCGAGATCTTCCTTCCATTAAAAAAATGAATAACTTTAGCTCATGAAAAGGTTATTTCAGATTTTATTTCTTGTAACGGTATCGGTGTTATTTATGAATACAGGTTGCTCCAAAAAAAACGTTGATAACGAAAGCACACTTGCCAGACTTTACAGTCAATACAAAAACGGCCAGATTGATGAATGCAACTGGAACGGCAAAAAGGTTTACAGCGCGGGGCTCAACGCGTATGATGCCGGAACAGAAATATATGACGAGGCTGGCGTGAAAATAGGTGCCTGTTATTATGCCACCAACCAGGTGGATGCGGTGTGCAAAGAACTCAGCGATTGTGAAACCGTGTACCGTTGCGACAATCACATCACCCGCGAACCTGCTGTAGACAAATATGACCTGGGGAAATAACAATGCCTGCAAAAGACAAAAACAACAACGATAAGGCACTGGTGTCAGATACTTTTATTCTGAAAAAATCCCCGGGAAAAGGTGGCTGGACCTATGTGCTGATACCAGGTAATTTTAGGGTCGATAAACAGGCCTTCGGATTAACAAGAGTAAAAGGCAGTATCGATAGTTATGAATTTGAAAACGCGGGCATCTGGTCTACCAAAACAGGTGATTTTTTCCTGCCTGTGAAAGCAGAAATAAGAAAAAAAATAAAAAAAGAGGAAGGTGATTCCGTAAAAGTGGTTCTGTATGCCGACAATGCACCACCTGTTGTTCCGGATGATTTTTTGCTTTGCCTGAAGGAGGAACCCAGGGCACACGCTGCTTTTCAACAACTCAGTAAAGCGGCTCAACAAGAATGTATAACCTGGATCTTTGAAGCAAAACGGGATAATACGCGGGTAGAACGAATGGCTGAGACCATTAACCGCCTGAACAAACAAATAAAATCAGGAAAATAAGGCGGGAAATTACCACTTGCCGCCTGAACCGCCGCCACCAAAGCTGCCGCCGCCAAAGCCGCCCCAGCCGCCGCCGGAAGAACGACCGCCGCCAAATCCACCACCACCAAAACCGCCACCCCAGAAAATATGACGGCCACCGCGCGAAAAAGTATGTCCGCCGCCACCACCGCCAAAAAAAGCGCGGATGAGAATCACTATAATTACAATGATGATGATCACCAGCGGAGGAAAACCTTTTTCCCGTCCCTGGCGTTTATAATCTTTCTGGCTGATCTCACCTTTGGCGAGTTTCATCAGCATCTCGGTTCCGTTGTTCAGTGCCGCGTAGTTCTGTCCCTCTTTTAAATAAGGATACATCTCCTGTTCCCTGATACGTTTGGTCATCAGGTCAGGAATCGCGCCTTCCAAACCATATCCCACCGCGATAAACAGATCACGCCCTCCTGCACCACCTGTTGGTTTTACAAGAACAACAAGTCCGTTGTTAAAGCCTTTTTTACCAACGCCCCATTTGTTCCCAATTTCAAAAGCGTATTGCGACGCGTCCATGCCGTTCAGGTCATCGGTGATCACCACGCAGATCTGGTTACTGGTTTCATTGCTGAAGTTTTCGAGCTTTTGTTCAAGCGCGGCGGCTTCCTGAGCGTTCAGAAAATCGGGAAACGCGGTGCTCAAATTATTGTACAGTTTTGCCGGTTGCGGACGCTCCGGCACCTGGGCAGCAATACCTGAAAAAACAAAAAGCCATATCAGTACCAGGTATTTTTTCATTTAATAAGAGATGGAATTACTTAATTCGTTTTTGTCATCGGCACGGCGCGGGAAAAACCGCCCCAGCTGCTCGCCGCAGGTCATAATACACTCTGCCAGCGCCTCCGCTTTTTTATCCTGTCTGAACTTAGTGATCATTTCGTTCACCAGCTGTTCCCAGAATGGCTGTCCCAGTTTCTGGTGAATGCCCTCATCACCAATCACAGCAATTTTATGGCTGAGCGTGGCGATGTAAATCAGCACGCCATTCCTTTCGGCTGTGGCCTGCATATTTAACTGCTTAAAGATCTTTTTTGCCGCTTTTATTTCGCTGCCCAGACAAAAACTCTCAAGATGCAGTCTGATCTCGCCCGAGGTTTTCATCTCGGCCGCATCAATTGCTTTCATCAGCATCTCCTGCTCTCCGGCTGAGAAAAAATTTCTGGCGGTAGGCATGATCGTTTAATTAAAATCAACTGTTGGTGCTTTCTCAGAGCCTGCTTCTGCTTCAAAATAAGGCATGGGTGCCATTCCGCCTGCAAGCAGGTTTCCAGGAAAAAACTGAATGGCCTTGTTAAAGTCACGCGACATGTCGTTGTATTTCATTCTTTCAACAGCGATCCTGTTTTCTGTTCCTTCCAGCGTAACACGCAGGTCAGAAAATGCCTGGTTGGCTTTCAGATTGGGATAATTTTCACTTACAACAAGTAAACGCGCAAGCGCGCTGCTCAGTTCACCCTGAACCTGTTTGTATTTCTGAATCGAATTTTCATCCAGGTTATCAGGATTAATTGTTACCTGTGTTGCGCGCGCGCGCGCGTTGATCACCGACTCTAACGTGCTTTTTTCAAAATTGGCTTCACCTTTTACAGTGGCTACAATATTCGGAATGAGGTCGGCGCGGCGCTGATACTGGCTTTCCACCTGCTGCCACTGCGCTTTTGCATTTTCACGCAGGCCCACAAAACTGTTGCGTTTGTTGCAAGCCCAAACGCCTCCGAACAACACTAAAATTCCAAAAACTATTACTGTAATCAATCCTTTGCTCATGGTATTTTTTTACGTAAAGTAAGGTCAAATTGTTTAATAAACAAAACCCGCTGTTTAAATTAGCGTTATCTTTCGATCAACGGTAAATAACCGGTATGAGAAAATACGCGGAGGCAGAAAACATACAACTGGTGTTCAGTGGCAGCAATTATTTTGACACGCTCGAACGCATCATCGACGAGAGCCGTTACATCCTCCATTTACAGACTTACATCTTTAACACTGACGAAACCGGTTTCCGTGTGATGGATGCCTTAAAACGTGCCGCGCGTCGCAATGTGCGGGTGTTTTTGATGGTGGACGCTTATGCTTCCTTTCCCTTTCCGAAAGACCTTGCGGACGACCTGCGCCAGGCAGGTGTGCATTTCAGGCTCTACTCGCCCCTGCTCACTTCTGAGAGCATGTTTATTGGCAGACGCATGCACCATAAAGTTGTAGTGGCCGATAAACGCACAGGAATGCTTGGCGGCATTAATATTGCCAACAAATACAACTCCGGTGTTACTGATAAAACCTGGCTCGATTTTGCAGTGCTGATCACCGGCGACGTATGCGAGTATCTCCATCTTTTGTGCGAGCAGTTTTATAAAAAACAAAATCCCCGCGCGCTTAACGCCTGGGAAAAAAATTTCAGCCATGCCCTGTCCAAAATAAATACTCATAAGTACGTCAGGTTTCGTCGCAACGACTGGCTTAAACGAAAAAACGAGATTCATAAAAGTTACCTCGAGGCCATCATCCGCTCAGAGAGCAGCATTACGCTGGTAGCAAGTTATTTTCTTCCCGGCAATAACATCCGCCGTTTATTGAGAGAAGCCGCTGCCCGTGGTGTAGAAATAAGAGTGATCGTTGCCGGTGTTTCTGACATAGGATCGCTGCGTCTGGCCGAAAATTACCTTCATGATTTTTATATCCGTCATGGCATCCGGGTGTTTGAATGGACCGATTCGGTGATGCATGGAAAAGCCATGATCGTAGATCGCACCTGGGCCACCATTGGTTCATACAACCTTAATTTTTTAAGTCATTACGTTAGCATTGAACTCAATGCCGATGTAATTGACCCGCAATTTGTGGATTCGTTCAGCGATCACCTCAGTTATCTCATCACCCACAATTGCAGGCCGGTTGATCTTAAATCACGCGCAAAGAACAACAACCCCGTGCTGAGATTTGTACGCTGGCTGGCCTACAATTTTTACCGCATCATGATGATGCTGGCACTGAGAGGAAAAAAATACAGGGAGAAAAAAAGCAAAGAGTAAACGATCAATCGAACGACTGAGATTCCTTTTTGGAAAGTTCAACCAGCAATTCATATTGCTCGGGTGAAAGATCATTGTAATAATAGTTGATAGGATTCACCTTCTCGCCATTTTTAATGACTTCGTAATGAATGTGCGGCGCCGTACTTAATCCGGTGCTGCCAACATAACCAATCAACTGTCCCCTGAGCACTTTCTGCCCGCTTTTAACGGCAAGTTTACTCATGTGACCGTAAAGCGTCTGGTACCCAAAACCATGATCAAGCACCACATGATGACCATAACCCTGTGTTAATGCTTCGGCGCGCGCCACTGTACCATCACCAGTGGCATAAATAGGCGTGCCCTGTTCAGCTGAAAAATCCATCCCCGGGTGAAACTCCTTGGTTTTGTAGATAGGATGTGTGCGCCAGCCATAACCACTTGTTACGGCATGTGCCAGTGCATTCTGATTGATAGGCATGATGGCCGGGATGGAAGCCATTAATTTTTCTTTGTTTTTGGCCAGGTTCACTACTTCGTCGAACGATTTGCTCTGAATGTAAAGACGTTTCGCAATTCTGTCCATCCTTTCTGTAGTGGTTCGAAGCAAAGCCTCGTTCTGATAACTTTCAAACACCTCGTAGCGTGAACTGCCCCCTGATCCGCCATATCTGACGGTGGCCGGTAAAGGCTCGGTTTCAAAGATGGCTCTGTAAATATTATCATCCCGGTCTTCAAGGTCTTTCAGCACCTTTTCGGCCTGCGTCATTTTTTTGTTCAGGAGATCGTATTGTAACTGCAGAGCCTCAATTTCCCTGTCCTTTTTCTTTTCATTGGGCGACTGAATAAACTGCTGGGAAGCGATAACAGTAACCGTTGCAAAAACCAGTCCCGTTGCGATGTATGAAGAGAACTGCCAGAACCGTTCTTTGAACGTGATCTTCACCTTCTCATAAGTAAGAGACTTAGTATTAAAACGGTATTTGACCTTCGACATTTTCACAGCGCCTAAATATACTTATTTTAATAAAATGTTTAAAGAGCGTTCTTCCAATCATCAGGCATTCATTATTTTAGCCTCCTAATGAAATCACCGTTTTTATCATCCCTCTGGAAACCAACCGATGCTGCAGGTTTGATCCTGTTCAGGAAAGTCTTCGCAATTTGTCTGTTTATTCAGGTTTTTGAATTTTATGCGGCCGACATGATTAACAAAACGTTTGTGATCAATCACATGCTTTTACCTTTTCATTTCAGCGCCTGGCTGCCTGCACTACCGGGCAAGTTAATGCACCTGCCTTTCCTGGCGCAAATAGTGGCAGCCATTCTGCTCTTTACCGACAAACACGCAAAAAAAGGCGCAGTAATTTATTTTATCAGTTTCAGTTATGTGGTGCTGCTCGACATCTCATATTACAACAACCATTTTTATATGGAGCTTCTGTTAATCTTCTTTTTTTTCTTCTGTCATCCACAGCGCATCTCAGGAAAAGACTACGTACCAGCGCTGCTCCTCTGGATTTTCAGGTTACAGGTGATTGCAGTTTATTTTTTCGGCGGCATTGCAAAATTAAATCCTGACTGGCTCATTCACCACGAACCCATGCGCCAGATGCTTCAAAACACAATGGGCACCAATGTTTCCGGCGGACTGGTTTCATTTTACACCTATTCAGGACTCATCTTCGACCTTACAATTGGTCTGCTGCTGGTGTTGCCCGCAACCAGAAGACCCGCGATCCTGCTTACCATCCTTTTCCACTTATCCAACCTGCTGATGTTTAAAAGCGGAAAAAACGTTTCCATTGGCATTTTTCCTTTCCTGATGATGGCCACCAACCTGTTGTTTACCGATGCAGCCTGGCTGCGCAACCGTGTACCATTCTTTTTTCCGGTACCAAAACAAAATAAAAAGTCAAACACTGCTGTTGTGTTTTTGCAGCCGGGAGATCGCAGAAAAAAAATTATTCTTTCAGGGCTGCTGCTTTATCTTTTACTACAACTGTTTTTACCGCTCCGCCACTTTCTCATTCCCGGCAATGTTGACTGGACAAACGAAGGTTATTATTTTGCATGGCGGATGAAAATACGCGCGAAACAAACTAATCTTAAGATCAACGCAATAGACGAGTCGAACGGAAAATCAACGGTGATACAGCCGTTCAGATTTATGAATACCAGTCAATACAAAGCCATGTGTGAAGATCCGGCCGCCATGCATTTTTTTATCCAGCTGCTTAAACAAAAAGCACTGAAAATGGGAATGAAAAAACCTGCCTTTTACCTTAACTGGACCTGCTCGCTAAATGGTCGTGCACCACAGGCAGTGGTGGATTCAACTGCCGACTTCGGCTCGTTTAAATTCAGCCGCTTTGCACACAACACCTGGATTTTACCGCTCAAATCAAGATAAATTCACGTGTGATAAAGCTTTGAAACCTTACAAAGTATTGTTTTAAAAAGCCCCTGTAATTTCTTACCTTCGCCTCTCAATTTTCAGAACCATTTATGGACTCGAGCAAGGTAAGGCAAACATTTTTAGATTTTTTTAAAAGCAAAGGTCATCACATTGTGCCAAGCGCGCCAATGGTGGTAAAGGGCGATCCCACCCTGATGTTTAACAACAGTGGCATGGCACCTTTCAAGGATATTTTCCTGGGCAACTCCCCCATCAAATACCCCCGTGTGGCTGATACACAAAAATGTCTGCGCGTGAGCGGCAAACACAACGACCTTGAAGAAGTGGGCGTGGACACTTACCACCATACCATGTTTGAAATGCTTGGTAACTGGAGTTTTGGAGATTATT
>CAZFCR010000108.1:0-9670 GCA_964517305.1 uncultured Akkermansia sp. | reverse complement strand
ATCTGAACAAGCCTGTTGACCGCACCAAATGGCAGATGACGCCTGTAACCGTAAATGCCTATTACGATCCTACAACAAACGAGATCACTTTCCCTGCCGCTATTTTACAACCACCGTTTTTTGATCCCGCTGCAGAAGACGCCGCCAATTACGGTACCATGGGATCCATCATAGGACATGAACTCACACATGGTTTTGATGATCAGGGCGCGCAGTTTGATGCCGACGGCAATATGATGATGTGGTGGACAGAAAACGATTTTAAAAACTTTAAAGACAAAACCGGGCAGATCGTAAAACAGTTTAATAACTATGTCGCCATCGACACGCTGCGTGTGAACGGATCTATGACGCAGGGTGAAAACATTGCGGATCTTGGCGGATTAACCATGGCGTATTATGCCTATAAAAAATCGCTCAACGGAAAAAAATCGACGGTGATTGGTGGTTACACCGGCGAACAACGTTTTTTTATAGCCTGGGCGCAGGGATGGAAGTCTGTTACCAGGGACGAAGAATTAAAAAGGCTGCTCACGGTCGACTACCATTCGCCGGCTTATTTCAGGGCTTTTGCTCCCCTTACCAACATGAAAGAATTTTACGAAGCCTTTCATGTGAAAGCCGGAGATAAAATGTTTACGCCGGAATCAGAACGCGTAGAGATCTGGTAAACATGAAACGGCTGGTCTTTCTCTTTTTTCTGCTCCCTCTCAGCGCTTTAACGCAGGTTGAAGTCCTGACAAAGGAGTGGAAAAAAGACAAGGAGCTTCGCCATGCCTCCATAGGCTTTTGTGTGATGAAAGCATCCGATTCATCACCCTTAGCGGAGTACAATTCAGAAACTGCGCTTGTTCCCGCAAGCACGCTAAAAGTCATTACTACCTCAGCGGCACTTGGTTTACTTGGACCAGCCTACCGGTTCGAAACCCGGATCGGCTATACCGGCAGTTTTGACGCAGGCACCGGCGTGATCGACGGAGACCTGATTATTTTTGGC
Organism: uncultured Akkermansia sp.; assembly: GCA_964517305.1. Classification (GTDB taxonomy): domain Bacteria; phylum Bacteroidota; class Bacteroidia; order B-17B0; family Aurantibacillaceae; genus Aurantibacillus. The sequence goes on along the minus strand of CAZFCR010000108.1, from coordinate 8,673 downwards.
AGTGGTGATCCCTCTCTGCAATCTGAACACTTTTATCCGAAAACAGAATCCCTCACCGACGCCTGGGCCAAAACGCTCAAACAAAAAGGTGTCCGTTCCATTACCGGTGCTGTGGTGGGTTATGCCGGATCGTATCCCAGACAGGTGCCCGACCAGTGGATCTGGGGCGACATTGGCAACTACTTTGGCGCGGTGCCCTGTGCGCTGAATTTTATGGATAATAAATTTGTGATCCGCTTATCCGGTGGCGAAAACGGACATGTCTCAAAGGTGCTCTCGGTTTCACCCGTTTACAAACACCGTAACATCAGCATTACCGCCTCAGTGGCAGCAAAAGGAAATTCTGACCAGGCTTATGTTTACGGAGATCCTTTCGGCTGGGAAAAACACATAAAGGGAAACATTCCGGTAAAACGAAATCCCTTTGAGATCGAAGCTGCTTTGCCCGACCCCGCGCTCCTTTGCGCCGAAACTTTGAATCAGTCACTTAAAACACTGGGAATAGTTTGCGGTAAAAATGCACGCTCCGACTATTCAGCAAAAGCTCCCGACATCACCAGTCTTTATTCTCATTATTCGCAGCCCCTGAGCAAACTCATTTATCACACCAACCAGACCAGCGATAACCTGTACTGCGAAAGTATGCTGCGGACCCTTGGAAAAGGCGATATACAGGCGGGTATAGACGCTGTGACTGCGTTCTGGAAAAGTCGCGGGCTTAATACAGACGAAGCTTTTATGACCGATGGAAGCGGTTTGTCGCGCGCCAGTTCCCTCACTCCCCATTTTCAGACAGCCCTGCTTTGTAAAATTTACCGCGACAGCAACAACTATAAGATCATTAACGCATCGCTTCCCGCAGCAGGATTGCAGGGCAGTATGGCGTCGGTTGGCAGGGGAAGTTTTCTTCAGAATAACCTGCGCGCCAAAACAGGTTACCTCACGCGGGTAAGGGCCTACTGTGGTTATGTAAAAACAAAACGCGGCGAAGACCTTGCCTTTTCTATCATCTTTAATAATTTTAACTGTTCTCCCGCAAGAGCACGCCTGGAAATAGAAAAATGGATGCTGGCGATCGCTGATCTCTGAGGACCTGCGTAATAATCTTTAAATTTGTTTCCGATGAAAAAGTATCTGATCAAAAACGCCACGCTTGTAAACGAGGGCGAAATAGTGAATGCCGATGTTTTAATTGCTGAAGGCAAGATCGAAAAAATTGACCGGCACATTGATCCGGCAGGACAAAACTGCACCGAGATCAACGCCGAAGGTCTGCTGCTGATACCGGGCGCCATCGACGACCAGGTGCACTTCAGAGAACCAGGGCTCACACACAAAGGCGAAATTTATACCGAAGCAAAGGCCGCGGTGGCCGGTGGCGTCACTTCTTACATGGAAATGCCCAATACCGTGCCTCAGGCCGTTAACCTGCAGGAGCTTGAAAAAAAATACAGTCGCGCCGCGCAGTGTTCACTTGCGAACTATTCCTTTTTTATGGGTGGCACCAACCACAATCTCGAAGAAACGCTGAAGGTAGATTATTCGAAAGTATGCGGTTTGAAGATCTTTATGGGTTCTTCAACCGGCGACATGCTCGTTGATCACCAGGAAGTACTGGAAGGATTTTTTTCGCGCACCCCCGCTCTCATTGCCACACATTGTGAATTTGATCCACTGGTAAAAGAAAATCAAAAACGATTTGTGGAAGAATATGGTAAAGACCTTCCCGCCTACTTCCACCCGCTCATCCGCAGCGAAGAGGCCTGTTACCGTTCGTCTTCCATGGCCGCGGCGCTCGCAAAAAAACACGGCACCCGCCTCCACATTCTTCACATCAGCACAGCGAAGGAACTTTCGCTCTTCAGCAATAAGATTCCCCTCCGCGATAAAAAGATCACTGCCGAAGCCTGCATACATCACCTATGGTTCAGTGACGAGGACTATAAAACCAAAGGTAACCTGATCAAATGGAATCCGGCCGTGAAAACAATGTACGACCGCGATAAAATTTTTGAGGCCGTTTTAAACGACACCATTGATGTGATTGCCACCGATCATGCGCCGCACACCATGGAAGAAAAAAACGAATCTTACCTGAAAGCGCCGAGTGGCGGACCACTCGTACAGCACAGCATCCTGGCCATGCTCGACTTTTACCACGCCGGCAAAATCAGTCTTGAAAAAATAGTACAGAAAATGAGCCACAATGTGGCTGATCTTTTCAGGATAGAAAACCGGGGCTACATCCGTGAGGGTTACCAGGCAGATCTGGTATTGGTTGATCTCAAAAAACCGCTGACGGTTCACAAAAACAACCTGCTTTACAAATGTGGCTGGAGCCCGTTCGAAGGACATACGTTTAAAAGCAGCATCGCGAAAACATTTGTGAACGGTCACCTTGTTTACGATGATGGCAAATTTGATGAAAGCGTCCTGGGTCACCGCATGACTTTTAAAATATAATGAATCCGCAGTCCTTATTACCCGGTGTTACCAGGATCGCCGCTGAAACCGCTGCGTTCATCAGGCAGGAAAGAGAAGCATTTACATACGACAACGTTCAGGTAAAAGGCCTCAACGACCTGGTGAGTTATGTTGACAAGGAATCTGAAAAAAAGATCGTGCTGGGCCTCGAACAACTTTTTCCTGGAAGCGGTTTTATTGTTGAAGAAAACACACGCAGCGAAAAAAAAGAGTTTAACTGGATCGTAGACCCGCTGGACGGCACCACCAATTTTATTCATCACATTCCCTGTTACGCCGTAAGCATTGCCCTTGAACACAAAGGTGAAATTCTACTCGGTGTGGTGCACGAAGTCAGCCGCGACGAATCTTTTTACGCGGTGGCGGGCCAGGGTGCCTTTCTGAATGGCAAACCCATTCATGTTTCCGAACGCAGGTTACTTTCCGACAGCCTTATTGCAACCGGCTTTCCTGTTCAAAATTTTGAAAGGCTCGGTTCTTTTACCTCTGCCCTGCATCATTTTATGAAACACACCCATGGTGTGAGACGCATTGGCGCAGCGGCGGCCGATCTTTGTTTTTTAGCCTGTGGCAGGTTCGAAGGTTTTTTTGAATACAACCTCAAACCCTGGGATGTAGCTGCCGGAGCTTTAATTGTGAAGGAAGCCGGCGGCACCGTTTCAGATTTCAGCGGAGGAGCCAACTGGCTTTTTGGAAAAGAGATCAGCTGTACCAACGGACACATCAATGATGAGTTTAATCAGGTGATCAGAAAACATTTCAGTTCTGAATAAAAGAATCAGATTTTTTTAAGCAGCATCATCGCCCACTCGTTTTCATGCGCTGAATGTAAAAATTCAAATCCATGCGTGATCGCTATTTGCGTGAGTTCATCTACGTCGGTTGTAAAAAATCCGCTCAGGAAAAGATGACCGCCCTTTGACAAAGAAGCCGAATAGGCGGGTAATTGCGCTTTCAGAATATTTTTATTGATGTTGGCCAGAATCACATCAAAGGTTCCGGCTTCTTTGAGCAGTTCCACGCCGCCTTTAAGAACAGAAATTTCAGGAAAATGATTCATCGCGCAATTTTCGATCGCGTTTTCAACGCTCCATTCATCAATATCAATGCCCACTATGTCCTTTGCACCCAATAAACCCGCGAGGATGGCAAGAATACCGGTACCACAGCCCATATCGAGCACACGTTTGTTACTAAGGTCCAGTCTGAACATTTCGCTGCATACAAGCCGCGTGGTCTGGTGATGACCGGTTCCGAAACTCATTTTCGGCATGATCACTATTTCGTGTTTTACATCTTTGCAAACATCATGAAACGGCGCGCGGATACACAGAAGTCCCGGAATCACAACAGGATCAAAATTCTTTTCCCACTCGGCGTTCCAGTTGGTATCGGCAATCTTATCGATCTTACATGTAAAACTAAAATCATCGTGTTTGAATTTTAAAAGATCCGTCGCCGCTACCTCTTCTTCCTTTCCATACGCGGTAAAACCCGCATCGGTATAATCAAAGCTTTCAAAACCTTCTTCCCCCAGTAGTGCTATCAGGATCTCCGAACCAGGCTGAACAGGCGTTACCGTAAAATGAAATGCGAGGTAAGCCATCAGAACGAATTGATTATTTTACAGAAATCATTTGCTTTTAAACTCGCCCCGCCAATCAGGCCACCGTCAACATCCGCACACGCGAACAATTCCTTCGCATTCTGCGCATTGCAGCTGCCGCCATACAACACCGGCATCTCAGCCGCTATTTCCTTTGTAAAAAGTTCCGCAATGGTCTTGCGCACAAACGCGTGCATTTCCTGCGCCTGTTCGGCGCTGGCGGTTTCGCCGGTGCCAATGGCCCATACCGGTTCGTAGGCCAGCAACAGGTTTCTGGTTTTGCTGACCTCCATTCCGGAAAGCACATCACCCAACTGCTGTTTTACTACTTCAAAATGTCTGTTCGATTTCCTTTCTTCAAGCTGCTCTCCGAAACAATACACTACTTTTAATCCGTTGTTAAAAGCCATGTCTGTTTTGTCACGGAGTTGTCTGGCATCCTCATTAAAATATTGTCTTCTTTCACTGTGGCCAACCAGCACATATTCACATCCCACTTCACGCAGCATTTTTGCCGCTACCTCGCCGGTAAAAGCGCCCGAAGCTTTGGCGCTGCAATTCTGTCCGCCCACACTGAACTCCAGTTCATCGATCACGAGATCGTTTACAGTTTTCAAATAAGGAAAAGGCGGAAAAAAAATCTTTTCAACCGCTGAATTTTTTCCATTGGCAGTTACCTGTTTTACAAGTTCTGTTGCCTCATCGAGACTTAAGTTCATTTTCCAGTTGCCTGCAACTACTTTTCTTCTGCTCATTGTATTTTATTTTACACGTACACGTGGATCCAGCACACCATAAATCACATCCACAACAATATTGATGATCACAAATATAACTGCAAAAATAAGTGTTGCGCCCATAACAACGGGCAAATCATTGTTGTTTAAAGCTTCCACCACTTCATTGCCAATGCCCTTCCAGCTGAAGATCTTTTCAACGAATACTGCTCCGGCCATCAAACTGGCAAACCATCCTGAAATAGCGGTAACAACTGGATTCAGCGCATTACGAAGGGCGTGCCGGAAGACCACTTTTCTAAAAGGAAGTCCTTTTGCTTTTGCGGTTCTGATGTAATCCTGGGAAAACACCTCCAGCAATGAGTTACGGGTGAGCTGGATCACAATGCTCAGCGGCCGGATACCCAGAGTAACGGCAGGTAAAATAAGATTCTTCAGCTGCAGGCGGTCACCTTCCCACACATCCAGTTCGTACAGTGATCCTGATGGATTTAATCCCGTGTACGGACCAAGCACATAGCCAAACAGCCAGGCTACCACCAGTCCCACCAGAAACGAAGGGGCGCTCATGCCAAACACGGTGGCCATCACAAAAACAGATCTGTCGAAAAAAGAATTTTTTTTAATGGCGGAAAAAATACCAAGCAATATACCGGCCACGGTAGCGATGAGAATGGCGGAAAAAGCAAGAACGGCTGTTTCCGGCAGCGTTTCTTTCACAATGTCTGCCACGTTACGGCGCGAGATATAACTCTGCCGGAGGTAGGGCCATTTTAAAACGAGGGCTTCTTCACGTCCCACCTGAAAAAGCGGCAGCCAGTCGTATTTCGCGGGATCGAGGTACCAGAAGGTGCCGGGCTTTTTAAAATTATGGACCGATAAGGGCGAAAGATCATTCAGGTAATTCATGTACCGGTTAAAGAGGGGTTTATCCAGTCCAAGATCACGGTGTACCGCTGCCACCGCATCCTGGCTGGCCCTCTGGCCAAGCATCATGGAGGCAGGATCACCCGGCAGTACATTAAACAGGAAAAAGATGGTGGTGATAACACCCCACAATACCATGACCCCGTACAGGATCTTTTTTATGATAAAACCGGTCAAATTATTAAGCCGGGCTAAGATAATTATTTAGGTGGCCAATATTAAAAGACTGTTGTGGCTCTTTATTCAAATAATCAACACACATGGCTGAAAAACAATTTATAATACAGCCAAAGCGGGTGTGGCAGAACACATTCCATAACAAAAAAAAATGTAATTTGCCGAAGATTCCTGTCGACAAAACGGGAACTGATCGTTAAGATCACTAATCCAGGTTATTGAACAAAACTGCGCATATAATCAGCGTCTTCCTGCTGTTTCTGGTATTCACAGAGGCCCGTTCGCAGAAAGTAGGACTTGTGTTAAGCGGGGGCGGTGCCAGCGGCCTTTGCCATGTTGGCGTTTTAAAAGCGCTTGAAGAAAACAATATTCCCATAGACTACATCGCGGGCACCAGCATTGGCGGACTCATTGGCGCCTATTACGCCACAGGTTACACGCCTGCCGAAATCGAAGAAATTGTAAAAACCTATTTTTTTCAAAGCATTACCCGCGGCGATCTTCCTGTAAAATATGAGTACATGATTAAAAAGCGTGACGATTTCGCGGCATGGCTCACGTTAAAATACAATTTCAGAAACAACTACATTAAAAATCTGCCGACCAATGTGGTGAATTCCGTGCCGATTGATTATTACCTGATGGAAACATTCACGGGTGTCTCCAATATGGCGGGAGGAAATTTCGACAGCCTGATGGTGCCTTTCAGGTGTGTGGCAGCTGATGTGGTGAACAAAAAAACCATTGTGTTCAGAAAGGGAGATCTGCCAAGCGCCTTAAGAGCGGGTATGAGTTACCCGTTTTACCTGCGGCCCATCAGCATCGACGGCAAACTTCTCTTCGACGGAGGATTGTACAATAATTTTCCTGTCGACATCATGCTTGATGATTTTAATCCCGACTACCTCATCGGTTCAAATGTGGCTGAAAAAAATCCGAAACCAGATGACGAAAACATCTACCTGCAGCTGCGCTCACTTTTAATGAGCCAGACGAACTTTACACCGGCCTGCGAAAATGGTTTGGTGGTTGAACCCTGGAGCGATGTTAAACTTTTTAATTTTGAGAACGCGCAACGCCTGATAGACAGCGGTTACGCGGCAACCATGCGGGCAATGCCGGATATCAGAAAACGTGTCAGCGCCAGTGCAGATCCTCAGCAACTCGCGCAAAAAAGAAATGTATTCAGATCTTATCAGAACACCGATAAAATAATTTTCGACAGCCTGAACGTAACAGGACTCAATGCCAAACAAAAATATTTTCTTGATAAAAGTCTCTATTACGATAAAAAACCGTTTACGCTGAAACAATTGCAGAAACGTTATTTCAGACTGGCCAGCGACGATAAGATCAAAAACATGTTTCCGATAGCGGTGATGGACAGCACTGGCCGGTACGCCTTACACCTGCAGGGAAAAAAAGAAAAACCTTTTTACCTTGAGCCAGGCGCTATTCTCTCTAACCGACCCATCAGCGAAGCGTTTCTGGCGTTGCAATACAATTATCTGGGCAGGATAGGATTCAGTGCCTATGTGAATGGCTATACAGGGAAACTTTACACCGGCTCCTTCAGTAAACTGCGTTTTGATTTCCCCGGTGGAGCACCTGTTTTTATAGAACCTTCGTTCACTTATTCGCGCTGGGACTATTACAGCAGCAGTGCATTGTTCTACGATTTTCTGCAACCGGCCTATCTTATTCAGGAAGATAAATTCGGGGAGGTAAAATTTGGTGTGCCTCTTGGAAATATTTCTCAGTTTAATGTAGCTGCCGGTGTTACTGAATGGAAAAATCAATATTACCAGACAGATATATTTAATAACCTGGATACGGCCGACGTGACTTATTTTGATTACTGGTATGCACAGGCAACCTATAAAATCAACACCCACAACCGCAAAATGTATCCCACTGCCGGAACGCTGCTATCGGCGCGGGCACGTTACCTTCAGGGCAACGAAAGTTATTACCCGGGCAGTACCAGCAACGATACCATGTTTTTCAGAAACAGGCAGCAGGCGCCGTGGTTGCAGTTAAAACTCACATTCGACAGTTACATCCGCACCTTTAACCGGTTTAAGATCGGTATTTTTTTAGAAGGCGTTTATTCAACACAGAGTTTTTTCAACAATTACCAGTCTACCATTCTTTCAGCCCCGGCCTTTAATCCAACGGCTGAGAGCCAGACATTTTTTATTGATAATTACAGAGCCCATAAATACCTCGCTGGTGGTTTTAAGGCCATCACAAGCCCTTCAAAAAGCCTCGATATCCGCCTGGAGGCTTATCTTTTTCAGCCTGTTGAATCCATCATCCGAAATCCGGAAGGAAAAGCAGAATACAGCTCTCCGTTTTTATACCAGCATTTTGTAGGGGTTGCCGCGCTGGTCTACAACAGTCCGATAGGGCCTGTGAGCGCGGGTCTCAATTATTACGATCAGTCGCAGAATTCTTTCGCGAACAAAAATCCATTCTCATTTTTCTTCCATATTGGTTACATTATTTTTAACCGCAAATCCATCGACTGAAAAACAGAAGGGCAACAAACAAAAAGACCCGGAAACCCGGGTCCTTATTATTTTTTAAAATTCGTCTTCATTAAAAAAGAAGTCATCCTTTGTCGGATAATCCGGCCAGATCTCCTCGATGCTTTCATAACTCTCCCCTTCGTCTTCCATCTCCTGAAGGTTTTCAATTACCTCCATCGGCGCTCCGCTACGCATGGCGTAATCAATTAAC
>CAZFCR010000107.1:0-9679 GCA_964517305.1 uncultured Akkermansia sp. | reverse complement strand
GGATCATTCACCGCGTTGTAAAGGGCCACATAACCACCCATGCTGTAACCAAACACGGCGGGTTGCTTCAGTTGTTTGTTGGTGATAAACGTTTTGAGTTCAGCCGCAAATTGGGGTATCGTAAAATTATTTTGAAAATCAGCCTCGCCATGACCGGAAAAACCGAGGATAAAAGGATTAAAACCCTGCGTTTTCAGTTCGGCGGCAAGAGGCTCCAGGTATTGTTTGCAGCCCAAAGCACCGTGAAGAAGAATGATGTTTTGCATGCGCAATGATAATAATTTTAATTAACGGGGAGGGCTTTGTAAATTTTGAATATTTCACACTGAACAAGGGCGCTTTTTGCTATTTTTATCGCTTATAATCTTTTCTTCTGTGAGTAAAAACAAGTTTGGCAGGTACAACGTATGGTTATGGATCCTGTTGTTAAGTCCGGTACTGGTTATTTTTTTGATGGTAAGTCTGGTTACCGCCGGCGTGTTTGGTGCTTTGCCAAAGGTTGACGAGTTGCTGAATCCAAAAAACAGCCTGGCCACCATTGTTTACAGTGGCGACATGAAAACACTGGGCAAGTATTACAGCGAAAACCGCGTGAACGTTGATTTCCGTCAGCTGGACAAAGATCTTGTGAATGCCCTGATTGCAACTGAAGACGCGCGTTTTTTTGAGCACAGCGGCGTGGATGTAAAAGCGCTGGGCCGTTCGGTTTCTGGTATCTTCAGCGGCGGAAGTAAAGGCGGGGGCAGTACCATTACACAGCAGCTCGCTAAAATGATGTTTCCGCGACAGAGACTGAGCAAGCCCGAGCTGGTGGTGCGCAAAATAAAAGAGTGGGTAATCGCCGCGCGACTTGAAAAACTTTATACAAAAGAAGAGATCCTCGCGCTTTACCTGAACAAATTTGATTTTCTTAATCTCGCAGTAGGTATTAAATCTGCCGCTCAGATCTATTTCGATCGTACACAGGACAGTTTGCGTCTTGAGCAGGCAGCCATGCTGATTGGTATGGCCAAGAACCCATCGTTGTTTAACCCGGTAAGACATCCTGATACCACCATGCACAGGCGTAACGTGGTGATGTTCCAGATGGTGAAATATGGTTACCTTGACAAAACAAAATACGACAGTCTTAAAGTTTTACCGCTGGGACTCTCTTTTCACCCGGAAGATCACAACGAAGGACTTGCCACCTATTTCAGAGAGTACTTGCGCGATAATTTTTTATCGGCCTGGTGCAAAAAACACATCAATCCCGAAACCAACGAACCTTATAACATTTACCGCGATGGTTTAAAGATCTTCACCACGCTCGATTCGAGAATGCAGGAACATGCTGAAGCTTCGGTAGCGGAACACATGACCGATCTGCAAAAACTGTTCAGCAAGGAGTGCCTGAACAAACGTAACGCGCCTTTTGCCTGGAATCTTACCAAAAAGGAGATAGACGGGATCATGGATGCTTCGATCAAAAGAAGCGATCGTTACCGTGTGATGAAATCAAGAGGAGAAAAACATGACAAAATAGTGGCCACCTTTCACAAACCCTCAAAAATGAAAGTGTACAGTCTCCGCGGTGAGATTGATACCATGCTCACACCTTACGACAGCATTAAGTATTATAAAACTTTTCTTCAAACCGGATTTATGGCCATGGAGCCGCAAACAGGTTACGTAAAGGCCTGGGTAGGTGGCATCAATCATAAACATTTTAAATACGATCACGTTAAGGTGAGCAAACGTCAGGTAGGATCAACGTTTAAACCATTTGTTTACGCGCTAGCCATTCAGGAAGGTTATTCGCCCTGCCACCAGGTGGCCAATGTGCGTACTTGTATCGATCTGCCCGATGGAACGAAATGGTGTCCTGATAATTCAGACGGACCGAATGACAAATACGCTGGAAAAATGATCACGCTAAAAAAAGCGCTGGCCAATTCCATCAATTACATTACCGTGTGGGTAATGAAACAGTATGGTCCGCATGCTGTGGTCAACCTGGTGCGTCGGCTTGGTATTACGGCCGATATTCCAGAAGTACCCTCTATTTGTCTTGGAACACCTGATATCAGTGTGTTTGAAATGGTAGCTGCCAATTCCGCTTTTGCCAACAAAGGCACATACATTCAGCCGACTTTTGTGACGCGTATCGAAGACAAGAACGGTAAAGTGCTGGAGGAGTTTATTCCAAACATTGATGAAGTGCTCAGTGAGGAGAAAGCATACGCCATGATTCAACTTATGCGTGGTGTTGTTGATGGTGGTACCGGCAGCAGGTTGAGGTTCCGTTATAAACTGAATAACCAGATTGCAGGTAAAACAGGCACAACGCAGCAAAACGCCGATGGCTGGTTCATGGGGCTTACGCCGGATCTGGTTGCCGGTGTATGGGTTGGAGGCGAAGACAGAAGTATACATTTTAACTCGATGGTGGAAGGCCAGGGTGCTACGATGGCTTTACCGATCTGGGCCAAATTTTTTAATAAAGTGTATGCCGACAAAAATCTGAAAGTCAGTAAAGCAGATTTTCCGAGACCAAAGGATCTGAATCCGAATCTTGAAATGGACTGCAGTAAACACGATGACAACATCGACGCACAGACTAATGATGATGGCGGAAGTCCCTTCGATAATTTATAAATAACCGGGCCGGGAGCATGGGCGCTATTTTAAACCAATACCGGCATTATTTTATTCTTGCGCTGCTCTTTCTGATCAGTGAGATCATTGTTGATCCGCGTGGTGAGTTTCCTTTAAACGATGACTGGGCTTACACCAAGTCGGTGCTGTTTCTTCACGAAGGAAAAGTGGACATTGGCGAATGGCCGGCCATGACGCTGATCAGCCATCTTCTGTGGGGGTTTTTATTTACCAAAACTCTTGGATTTTCTTTTTTTGCATTGCGCTTGTCGGTGATCATTTCTTCACTTGCAGGCATACTCGTTTTTTTTGCATTGCTGAGAAAATGGAGCAACTCGGTTGCTGTTGCGTTTTCAGGCGCAATGGTGCTTTTGTTCAGTCCGCTGTATTTTAATCTGAGCAATACGTTTATGACGGACGTGAGTTTTAACACCCTGCTTATTTTCAGTGTGTATGCAGCCACGCGTTTTTTTGAATCGCGGCACTTGATCTGGTTCGTACTGGTTATCGTTTTGTCTTTGATACTCGTGCTGATGAGACAATTCGGGATCATTGTTCCGGCCTGTTTTTTTATTGGTTTATTTTTTCTGAAGGAAAAAAAGTGGCACTACCTGCTGACCTGCGCTGCGGGTATTGTTGTTGTTTACGCTGCGCTGAAAGGCTATGAATCCTACCTGAAAGCAATTTTGCCGGCCACTGCCTCCTATAAATTTTCCGGAGGCGTTTCGGTTTTAAGTGAGCAGTTCCGGGATCGTTTGTTGAGCAACATCATTCAGCGTCACGCTAAAATATTTTTGCATCTGGGAGTTTACATTTTTCCGTTTGTTGTTCTGTTTTTACCCGACCTGATCAGGCAGAGCAAAAAAATTCTCCTGGCCGGATCGGTTCTGTTATCGCTGGTGATTTGCGCGTGTTTGTTTTACGACGAGCCCGCGCAAATGGGAAATGTTTTTGAAGACATGTCGCTTGGAGCTGAAACGTGGTACGAAACACTGAACCATACTTTTGTAGACCACACACATACCTGGTCGCCGGTTTTTGCCGGGGTGATGAATGTGGTGAAAATTCTGTTCAGCGCGGGCACGCTGTTGTTTTTGCTGCTCGCGCTCATCAGGAAGGGCAAGCCCGGATTAAATTCCCGGGGAGTTTTCGGACTCGCTTTATTTTTTGCCTATCTTTTTATGATCCTTATCACTGAAAGTTATTTTGACCGTTACCACATTCCATTGATCGCACTCGGTATTCTTTTGTTATCCTGCTTATGCGCGGATTTGCGACCCAGCATTGCTGCAGGTGCTCTGCCGATACTATTTTTTATCTGGATTTCTGTTTTTGGAACCAAAGATTATTTTACAATTAACCGCGTGCGCTGGCAGGCTTACCATCACCTGCATCGCACCTTGGGCGTGCCAACACAGCAGATCAACGCGGGATTTGAAGTCAATTGCTGGAACGAGGGTTTGCCCACCTGGTGGCAGAATTTCCTCACGCTAGATCATTTTAACTACCTGATACAATATCAGAATGAACCTGAATTCAAAAAGATGAAACACTATCCTTTTCAGCGTTATTTCCCTTTTAAAAAAGACACGGTCACCATCTTTGAACGGGAAACTAAAATAGCGCCATGAGCGAGGCCGATGGGGGGACAAGCACAAAAAAATGAATATATTTGCAAGGCATCAAAATAAAAATTTATGATAAACCGTACAGTAAAAAATGCTGAAGAAGCACTGAAAGATGTAAAAGACGGAATGACCCTGATGGTCGGCGGATTTGGTTTGTGCGGTATACCCGAAAACTGTATTGCGGAACTTGTAAAAAAGGGAACTAAAAATCTCACCTGTATCAGCAACAATGCTGGTGTGGATGATTTTGGCCTGGGTTTGCTCCTTCAGACGAGGCAGATTAAAAAAATGATTGCCAGTTATGTGGGCGAAAACGATGAGTTTGAAAGACAAATGCTGAGCGGAGAACTTGAAGTGGAACTGGTGCCACAGGGAACACTTGCCACCCGCTGTATGGCGGCCGGTTACGGCATGCCTGTGATTTTTACGCCGGCCGGTGTGGGAACGGAAGTGGCCGTAGGAAAAGAAGTGCGTAAGTTTAAATACAATGGTGAAGAAAAAGATTACCTGATGGAAAAAGCCTTTGAGTCTGATTTTGCGCTGGTAAAAGCCTGGAAAGGCGATACGGCCGGGAATCTCATCTTCAGAAGTACCGCGCGCAATTTTAATCCGCTGATGGCCATGGCCGGAAAAATTACTGTGGCCGAGGTGGAAGAACTGGTGCCGGCGGGGGAACTCGACCCCAATTATATTCACACACCGGGAATTTATGTTCACCGGATCTTCCAGGGGGCGCATTATGAAAAACGAATAGAACAAAGAACGGTCCGCAAGAAGAACTGATCATAAAGCGTTCGAAGCCTGGTTATTTACCGGGCTTTCTTTTTAAGAATCCTATAAAAAACCCCGCGATTGAAGCGCTTCCGGCTGGAAAAAATAAGTTATTTTTGAAGGATATGAATGAGTTTATAAGTGATGTTTCACCGGCGGATAAACGATCTGTCGGGGTAAAGAATCTGCCGCTTCTGGCCTTCGTGCTCATTTTATTTTTTCTTAATTTTTATAACAAAACACTTTTTTTCCGTCCCGGGTCAATACACCAGTGGCGACAAACCGATTGCCTTTCCATCGCAAAAAATTATTACGAAGAGGGCATGCGCTTCTTTGAACCTAAAATCCACTACCAGGGCGTGCCCGGCGGAAAGGCCGTCAGCGAATTTCCAATCCTCAACTACACCGTGGCTGCACTTTGGAAAGTTTTTGGTGAACACGAGTTTATTTACCGATTACTGGAATACTTTATTTTTATTACAGCCATCTTTGTTTTTTACAATACCCTGCTGAGGTTTTACAAATCCGTATGGTTGTCGTTCTTCGCTACGGGTGTTTTGCTCACGTCGCCACTTCTGGCTTATTATGGTCTTAACTTTATCGCGGATGTACCCGCTTTTTCAATCGGGCTGATCGCTTTTTGCCTGTTTTTCAGGTTTTACCATGAGAAAAAAATAAAGATCTTTTATTTAGCATTGGTGCTGGCCTCACTTGCTGTGTTAATGAAAGCCAGCGCGCTGATGGCTTTTGTGCTGATTTTATTTTTTTCTGCCCTCGATATTTCCGGTTTAAATGGTTTTTTCCGGACAGAAAAACTTTTCATCAGAAAACTCTGGCCGACGCTGGTGATCATGGGTTTGCTGACGCTGATCATATCCTGGTACCGTTTTGCGGTGCGGTACAACGACAACGACAACGACAGTGTGTTTCTGCTGACGGTGCTGCCGATCTGGGAGATGGACGAAGCCCAGTTGATCTACAACCTGAAGGTATTGTTTAACACGCTTTTTCCATTGTTTCTAAATAAACCCATGTTTTTTATTTTTTTGATGCTCTGCATGTACGTAGTTGCGAGGTTCAGAACTCTCAGTTCTTTTCTCAAATATGCCTTCCTGTTTTCAGGATTGTTTTTTATCGCTTATATTTTATTTTTTTTCCAGGTGTTTGGTGTCCACGATTATTATCTAATCAACATCATGATCTTTCCTGTGATCACGCTGGTGAGTTTTATTCACCTGATCACACAGACGCAGTTTGTTTACGCTCAGAGAAATTTTTTACGTGTCTTCGTCATCAGCGTATTGCTTTTCAGTTCCTTTCATTGCGCGGCAGTTTACCGCATGCGCAGCATTGAAGATGATAAGATGGTATTCTGGTTTCCTTTTATTTCTGAGGAGGAGCGCAACCTGGCCAAGTGGCTGTTCTGGGATTACAGCAAGGCGGTTAAAAAAATTGAAGATTTTGAACCTGTTTTGCGTGAGGCCGGAATAAACCGCGAAGACAAAGTGCTTTCTATTCCCGATCATAGTTTTGACATCTCACTTTACCTTATGGATCAGAAAGGTTACACCGTGGCACGCGACCACATTAAAAACGACACGGCTGTTATGGCACAATTCATGAACAAGGTGGATTATATTGTTTTAAGTGATACGAGCCTTAAACGCGAAAAGGCTTTTACCGGCATGTCGCACTATTTTACAAGCCTGTTCGTTCATGATAATGGTGTTGAAGTGTTTAAAATGAATCACCGGAAATAACAATGCTTTTTAACTCGCTCCACTTCCTGCTTTTTCTGCCTGTGGTTGTAGGTCTCTATTACTTGATGCCACAGAGGTTTCGCTGGATGCTTATTTTTGTGGCAAGTTGTTATTTTTACATGGCCTTTGTGCCGCAGTATATCCTGATTCTTTTTTTTATCATCATCATAGATTATTTTTCGGCCATTGCCATCGAAAATACGCAAGGGAAAAAGCGAAAAATTTATCTGGTGCTCAGCCTGCTCTCCAATATCGGCCTGCTGGCTTTTTTTAAATACTTTAATTTTCTGAACGACAATCTTTCGTCTGTTTTTAATGTATTCGGCGGACATTTTAATCCGGTGAATCTCGATATTATTCTACCCATCGGCCTTTCGTTTCACACCTTTCAGTCCATGAGTTACACCATAGAGGTTTACCGCGGTCGCCAGAAGGCTGAACGGCACCTGGGTTATTTTTCCAACTACGTGTTGTTTTTTCCGCAAATGGTGGCCGGGCCGATAGAAAGGTACGATGGGTTGGGACATGAATTAAAAGAGAAACACAGGCCGCTTTACGAAAATTTTTCTGATGGGTTCCGGCTCATTCTTTTTGGTTTGTTTGTGAAGATGACGGTTGCTGATAACATTGCGCCCTATGTCAACCAGGTTTACAACAATCCAGGTTTGTTTAGTTCTATGGAGGTACTGATGGCTGTGTTTCTTTTTTCTTTTCAGATCTACGCTGATTTTTACGGATATTCAACAATTGCTCTGGGGAGCGCGCGTCTGCTGGGCGTGAGGATCATGGATAATTTTAAAACGCCTTATTTATCTTCGAGCGTTTCTGAATTCTGGAACCGTTGGCACATTTCACTGAGCACCTGGTTCAGAGATTACCTTTACATTCCTTTAGGAGGCAACAGGGTTCGTCTGCCGCGCTGGAGTTTTAACATCATGGTGGTTTTTATGGTGAGTGGTCTATGGCACGGTGCCAGCTGGACATTCGTGTTGTGGGGCGCGCTACACGGTCTGATGTTGCTGACAGAACGTTATTTTTCACGTCTCACAGGATTTAAAGCAGCCAATGCTTCCGCGCCGCTTAAATTTATTTTAATTGTAAAAACTTTTGTTGTTTGTTCTTTTATCTGGATTTTTTTTCGTGCCGAAAGTTTTGACAATGCGAAACAGATATTCAGTGCTTTGTTCAGAGATCAGAACCTTGTGATAAGCGCGGATCAGTTATGGATTCCTATTTTTTTTACTGGTTTGATGATTTTCTTTGATGTATTGTTGTATAACAAACGTTTCGATCGCAGGCTGGACACAATGGCAACGCCGATCCGCTGGGGTTTTTATACCGTCATCCTTTTTTGTCTGCTCGCGCTTTCGGGAACCCAGAAATTCGCATTTATATATTTTCAGTTCTGATGGCACGCAAAATCATACTTAGAGTGTTTGCGCTTCTCGTTATCGTGGTTACCCTCAACTTCGTGTACACTTTTACTTTTTACCAGAAGGATCTGCGTGAAAAATGTGCTGAAGTTCTGAAGATTCGCGAAACACGTGCTTCAACCCATATTTATTATTTCGGCGAGTCGTCCAATGTCACCTTCCGCGAAACCGATTCAACAAAAAGCAGCGTTTCAGACTTAACAGCGTTGTTCTATCCGGGCCTGAGGCTGACCAATATCAACAAGTATGCAACGCACGCGGGAATTTACAAACATTGGATAGAGGAGATCGAACCGCCACGGGATAGAGTTTCAGCCGTAGTGATCACTCTTAACCTGCGTTCGTTCGATGCTGCCTGGATCCATTCCAAACTCGAAACGCAACTCAACGAGTCGATGGTGATGACCAGACCTTACCCGAATATTGTTAACAGGTTTTTTCTTTCCCTGCAGGCATTTGACAACAAAACCGAAAAGCAGCGTGAAGAGGACATGCTGGAAGCGTGGCGAACAGAGGAACTGGTGTTTCCTTTTCCATTTCCCCACAAAACGGTTGCTGCCTGGGATTATGCCATGGCTCAGGGCACGTATACCAAAGAGGATGGCAGCTGGGACACGGACAAGATCGCCCTGGCCTGTCACTACATAAAGGGATTTGCGTTTCAGTTACATGAGGATAACCCGCGGATCCGTGATTTTGACGCGATCAGGGATTATTGTGAATCAAAAAAAATGCCGCTTTATCTGAACCTGATGGCTGAAAATATTAGTTATGCCGACAGTCTGGTTGGGCGGGAATTAGTATTTTTAATGCAACAAAACAGGGACTTTCTCGTGAAACGGTATCACAAAGGAAATACAAGGGTGGTTGATAATCTGAACGTGGTGGACGGCATTGATTTTATTGATCAGAACTGGACAACAGAACATTATGGTTACCGTGGCAGAATGAGAATAGCGAAGAACCTGGCGGATACAATGAGAATGCAATTTAAAAACGAGTATATAAAAGCTTACTGATATGTTAGATAAAACAGGAATTGCCAAGCGCATTGCGCGTGAAGTAAAAGACGGAATGTTTGTGAACCTTGGGATTGGTATCCCGACGCTTGTTGCCAACTATATTCCCGATGGATTTAACGTAGTGTTGCAAAGTGAGAACGGGATTCTTGGAATGGGTCCGTTCCCATTTGAAGGTGAAGAAGACGCAGATCTTATCAACGCGGGCAAACAAACGATCACCCTGCTGAAAGGCTCAAGTATCTTCGACAGTGCCATGAGTTTTGGCATGATCCGTTCGCAGAAAGTAGACCTTACCATTTTAGGTGCCATGGAAGTGAGTGAGAACGGGGATATCGCCAACTGGAAAATTCCGGGAAAAATGGTGAAGGGCATGGGCGGCGCGATGGACCTTGTGGCCAGTGCAAAAAATATCATTGTGGCCATGCAGC
>CAZFCR010000106.1:0-9781 GCA_964517305.1 uncultured Akkermansia sp. | reverse complement strand
AAAACCCGACCGCTCGTCCTCTCGGCAGAAGCACGCAGCAAGCTGATGAACCACAACTACCCCGGCAATGTAAGGGAACTTAAATCGGTGATAGACCTTGCAGCCGTGATGTGCGACGGAGAAGAATTATGCGCGGCCGACATTATTTTTTCAAACCTGAAAAACGATGATCCTTTTTCCGGCGAGGAAAAAACACTGAAAGAATACAACAACGACATCATCAGTTTTTTTCTGAAGAGATACAACAACGATGTGCTGGAAGTGGCGCGTCGCCTCGATATCGGTAAATCAACGATATACAACCTTCTTAAAAAGAAAGAAATTTCTGCCGGAAACTAAATACTTTTTTGCTCATGGCGCTCCATCCCCTACTCCAGTCGCAGGTTAACAAACACCTCGGGCAGCATCAGAACGATCCTGCCATCCTTTCATTCATCGCCGATCTGGACAAGGAACTGCACAAACAGAAAGAGGTGGCCCCTTCAAAAAACAAAAGTGATTTCCTCAACGGGATCTGCGCAGCGATGGGCGTTGCCGTGCTGATAGAAAACAACGCGGGCAGCGTAATTTTTACCAACAGTACCTTTAACCACATTTTTAAAACCGACGCAACTCCGGTAAACAAAGAAGAAATTTATTTTATCAACTCGCATGCAGGATTGTTCAGTACACCCGAAAAAATTAAAACACTTTGCAATCAGCTGATCGCCTCAAAACAAATAAGCGACCTCCACGAAGTAGAACTCAGCAACGGCACCATTCTCGAAATGCAATACCTGCCAGAGATGAACGGCAACAAAAATTTTTCTCACGTCTGGATCTTTAAAGACATTACAGAAAAGAAAAAAGCGGAACGAAGTCTCCATTATCTCACCAATGTGCAGCATACCATTCTCAACAGCACGAGTTTCAGCATTGTATACACTACAATGCAGGGCGTGATCATTTCTTTTAACCGCGTTTCGGAACAACTCCTGGGATACAAAGCAGCCGATCTTATTTTTCAGAAGACAGTTGACTTTTTATTCCAGCCTGAAGAACTGGAGACCCGTGCAGCGGAACTAAAAGAAGAAACAGGCATTGCTGCCGATCCGGGATTTTCGGCGCTGACGACCCAGGCAAGGCACGGCATTGTTGAAACCCGCGAATGGAAATGGGTCACAGCCTCTGGCAAAATACTCACCATGCATGTTTCCATTTCATCCGTAAAAGATGCGGTGGGCGAAATACAGGGATATCTTTTGATTGCGCGTGATGTTTCGCAACAGAAAGAAGCCGAAAAAGCGCTCCGGATAAGCGAAGCACGTTACCGCAACATGATCGAAAGATCGAGCGAGATCATTTACACCACCAACAAAGAAG
The DNA here is from genome assembly GCA_964517305.1 of uncultured Akkermansia sp. Lineage (GTDB taxonomy): Bacteria > Bacteroidota > Bacteroidia > B-17B0 > Aurantibacillaceae > Aurantibacillus. The sequence goes on along the minus strand of CAZFCR010000106.1, from coordinate 8,419 downwards.
GTTATTTTACATTTGTTAATCCGGTTACGGTTCAACTTACAGGTTACAGCACCGATGAACTGTTGGAGATGCATTATCTTGAACTGATCAGGGACGATCACCGCGCCAAGGTTCAGGAATTTTACAAGGCCCAGGTGGCCAGCGGCACCGCTTCAACCTATTATGAATTTCCCATCAGGAACAAACAGGGTGATGAGATCTGGATCGGTCAGAGTTTGCAGTTAAGCGAAGGAAGCACCGGCGAAAGGGAACTGGTGGCCCTGGCCATTGACATAACACGTCAAAAGGAAGCGGAGATGAGCATGATCAAAAGCAATGAGCAGCTGGGTCTGTTCCGTGATCTCATCGACAGCTCATCGGATGCGATTTCCGTGGCAACCGAAGACGGCCGCCTGTTTTACCTGAACAATGAAGCGCGCTCGCGACTTGGCATCACAGAATCGGAACCCGGTAATTACAGTGTAGCGGATATCAATCCTGAACTGAAGAACCCTGAAGAATGGAAAAAATATGTGCGGACTTTAAAAAACAAGTTCGCCATGACCTATGAAGGAACCAACATCAATCAAAAAACAGGTTACGAGTTCTCGGTTGAAGTTACCGTCCGATACATGAACATTGACGGAAAAGGTTACATCATTGCCAACTCGCGTGACATTACCGCGCGTAAAAGAACAGAAACAGTTCTAAAAACACAGGAAGAAAAATACCGCAACATCATTGCCAATATGAATCTGGGTTTGCTGGAGGTTGATCTTGATGAGAAGATACAGTACGCCAATCAGAGTTTCTGCCAGATGTCGGGTTACCAGCAACGCGATCTTGTTGGCCGCAAGGCCATTGAGATGTTTGCCGACGCTCACCAGCAGGAAATGCTGATCGAAAAAACAAAACAACGGCAGCGCGAACTCTCTGACATGTATGAACTGCAGGTGAAAAACAAAAAAGGCGAAGAAAAATGGTGGATGGTAAGCGGCGCGCCGAACTATAACGACGAAGGTCAGCTCATCGGTTCAATTGGAATTCATCTGGATATTACCGAACAGAAAAAACTTTCGCGCGATCTGAAACTGGCCATCAGCAAAGCAGAAGAAGCCTCAAGGGCCAAAGAAGCTTTTCTCGCCAACATGAGTCATGAGATCAGAACACCCCTCAACGGCATCATTGGCATGATCCGCGAACTCTCGCATGAACAACTGACGCTGAAACAGAAAAAATTTGTGAAGAACGCCTCGATGGGTTCGCAGCATCTGTTGTCCATTCTTAACAACGTGCTCGACATCTCAAAAATTGAAGCGGGCGAACTCACCCTGGAACAATATCCCTTTAACCTGGGGAGCACACTTAAAGAAGTGAAACAGATCATGAACAGTTCGGCCCGCGAAAAAGGTTTGTTCATAGGACTTTCAACCCACGAGATAAAAAAATACACTTACCGCGGCGATGCCTTCAGGATCAGGCAGGCTTTACTTAACCTTGTGGGCAATGCCATTAAATTTACCCAGACAGGCGGTGTATTTATAGAATGTAAGGTAACTGAAACGGGCGCGGATGCCCACCAGATAGAAATCACGGTAGAAGATACGGGCATAGGGATGGACAAAGAATTCCAGGGTAATCTTTTCAAAAAATTTTCTCAGGAAGATTCTTCAATTTCACGCAAACATGGCGGCACCGGCCTTGGAATGGCCATTACCCACGAACTGATTCAGCTGATGGGTGGCGTTATTGAAGTGAAGAGCGTTAAAAACCAGGGCACCGTTATGAAGATCAGCATGAAACTTCAGCTGAGTCAGCAAGCAGTGATAGGTGGCGAAACCAAAACCAATCACACCGACCTTGGTGGTGCAAAAATTCTGCTTGTTGAAGACAATGAATTTAACCGTGCCGTCGCCACACGCAGTCTCAAACGCCACCATTGTTCGATTACCGAAGCAACCAATGGGCAAGAGGCCATCGACATCCTCGTGAGCAACAATCGTTTTGATGTAATCCTCATGGACCTGCAAATGCCGGTGATGGGTGGCATTGAGGCTACCCGCATCATCCGCCAGCAACTGAAGATCAACACGCCCATCATTGCTCTCACCGCCAACGCTTTTAAAAGTGAGATTGAGACCTGCCGCTCTGTTGGCATGAACGATCACGTTACCAAACCATTTGAAGAAAGTGTGTTGGTTGGACTGGTGGCGCGTTACAAAGGCCTAAAAACCATTGTTTCCGAAACACAGCATACAAACGTACCATCCGACGGCTCAGAAAAACTATACAGTCTTGAAACCCTTTACAACATCAGCCAAAACGATGAAAAATTTGTGCGTGATATGGTGAAACTGTTCAGTGATCAGACACGCGAGATCTTACACGACATTAAAACGGCGCTTGAAAAAAACGATTATGCGCAGGTATCGGCGCTGGCACATAAAATAAAACCGGGCATCGACAACATGGGGATCACCAGCCTGAAACAAACCATCCGGCAGCTTGAAACCGAGAGCAAAAAAGATCCTCAACCAAAAAACATCCAAACGATTTTTATGGAAGTTGAGCGTGTACTGACCCTTGTTTTAACGCAACTGGAACAACAGGTCCTTAACAAATAATGGAAGATTCTTCCAGAAAATGGAATAATGACGCTTGATCTATATTACATTATCCTGATTTTCAGATACTTATTTCCTGGCACCAGAATGGTAATACAGAGGGAAACAAAGTATTATGAAACTCGTTACAGCACTATTATTCTTTTTCGGTCTTGGTTCAGTTCCACTTGCTGGGCAGGCGCTTAACATCAAAGGCAGTTTTACCGACACCGATCACCGCAAACACGAAGCGCATTATGTATTGTCGAACGACGACAGTACGGTTTACGAAGGCAATGCAAAAAAAATCAAGCTTGCTCTTTCTCTTAATCAGAATTATGTATTAACAGTTTCCTCTGAGGGATACACATCCAAAACCATTCGTTTCTCGACTTTCACCGACACCGTGGAAAATTTCGATTTTGAATTTTCTGTAGTGCTTCACCGTGAACCGCTTCATAAAATGAACAGCACGGCGGCGACAGAAAATGGTCATGTGTTTTTTGATCAGAAAAAGAAAAACTTCAATTACAAACGTCACTAATCAAAGTTCTAAAATCAGTCCCTATGTCAGCGAACCACAGCGTGATAGAAGAAAGAATTAAAAATTACCTCAGGAAAGAGTTTCCGTTTCTCAGTGAAGAGGAGATTCAGGAAAGCTGGGAAAAATATTATCAGACACAGATCCAGACGGAACAACCGCCGGACATTAACAAAGAAGACAAATAAAACCATCATACCATGAATCAGTATCTGCATCCAATGGACTGGAAAAACGCACAAATAGACGCGCTGCCCAACGACGGCGACCAGGTGCTAATCGCTGTAAACGGCATTTATTATTTTGCGAAGTACAATAAAAAAGCCAATAGTTTCAGTGTAAAAAAAGACAACGACATCAGGTATTTCGCTGCAACAAGTGCGGCCGTTTACTGGACACAGATGAATTCCTGACCGCACAGGGAAAAACCCACACATTTATTTATTTCAGACCATGCCCTCATAAAGAACGGCATGGTTTGTCATTTATAATATTAACGGCCTGCACAAACCAGCGAACCGGCAACGCTGTTAAAAGTCACCCTCAGCATTGAGATATGTCATGTGCAACCCGTTTTTAAACTCCCACCTTTGTGGAGTCAAAACAAAAGCCATGATCAAATTACAAACCGAACGCATCCTGATCCCCGTAGATTTTACCGCCACAGCAATGAAAGCGGTAAAACACGGTGCTTTTCTTGCCAAACGCAACAAAGGCGAACTTTATCTTTTGCATGTGCTGAAGAAAAAAGAAATTGAGAACTTCGCGTTTCCTGCGCAGGAACTCCGTGAGATGGTAAGAGCAAAAAATGAAGCGATTGAAAAATTAGCGGCCCTGGCAAAACAGATCAGCGCAGAATACAGCATTAAAGTTACACCGCTTATTTCGAGAGGAAAATGCACCAAAGAAATAGCCCGAACTGCTGAAAAACACAACATCGGACTTATTGTAATGGGCACCAGGGGTTCTGACTCCACCAGCACACTTTTTTTTGGCAGTAATTCAAACAGGGTGATATCCAGGGCAAATATTCCTGTTATGACAGTGCGTAATGAAAGCCAGCGACTTGGCTATTCAAAGATCCTTATTCCCATAGACGCATCGGAACATTCGCGACAAAAAGTGAACAGCGCCCTGCAACTTGCAAAAATGTTTGCGTCCACAGTCAACGTGCTGGGCATTCTTGAACCGGGTAACGAAGCTTACAGATATAAGATGGCGGTGATCCTTCACCAGATTAAAAAGATGGCAGACAAACTCAATTTGGTTTGTCACCATGAAATAGTTGTGTCTTCTAACCCTGCGGCCATGACACTTTTCCATGCCAGAAAAACACGATCAGAGTTGATCGTGAGCATGACAGATCAGAATCCGGGTGCTTCCAAAATTATTTCAGGCAGCTTTGACCAGCAACTGGTTGACGAAGCGGAAATACCGGTGTTATCTATTCAGCCAGAGATTCATGAAGAAAATTACGCCCCGGTGAGCATCGGTGGCATGTGGTAAAATGGATACTGAAAAACAAAATAACGCGGGAAAGCCCATCAAAAGGCACGTTTCACTGGTACCACTGAGCCGGGACCACCACCACACCTTGTTGTTGTGCTGGAAAATAAAAACGGGCATCACCCGCGGCATTTCAACGCACCGGATAAAGGAATACGCGTCTTATTTCTACACCGGTTTTATAATGCCGCACTTTACAATAGAGGAGAGATACATTTTTCCGCTGGCGGGAGAAAGCCATCCGATGGTAGAACAAGCACTGAAAGAACATGCTTTGATCCGCGAACTCTTCAGAACTATCAGCGACGATGCAGACCATCTGACCAAAATTGCAATGGCGATTGAAAAACATGTACGTTTCGAAGAACGTGAACTGTTTCCGGAAATAGAAAAAATTGCAGGCCAGGAAAAATTATTATCGCTCGAACTTCAGCACGATCGGGTACATGAAGAAAAATGGCGTGATCAGTTCTGGCTAAAGTGAAAATTTTTACACCCCAAAATGTGTTGCGTTTAAAAAAAACCCGCACCCGAAAAAACCTTGCCAGCAATATCGGCTGGCATATATTTTGAAGGGCTGACGTTTATCTTTAAAAAATATGATGTACGTCATAAAAAAGCGGATGAAATAGTCCGAATTTTAAACTTTGAAAAGATGATAAATAGTTTTATTTTTCATCTTACAAAAACCAACAAAAAACCGATAATATGAAAAAGATTTCAGTATTTATTATTGCCCTTGCAGCGCTCGCCGGCGCTTGCGGTGACTACAAAAAAGAAAACAACACAAGCAGCGAAAATCCTGCAAGCAGCATGTCCGCTACCAATCCTGATTACGACCCAAAACGCGGGGAAGGAAAATGGACAGCCGAAAACATCGGAATAACCGACAAGCTGGATGAAGCAAAAGCAAAATCAGGTGAAAACATTTCTGCCACCAAGTGTTTATCGTGTCACAAACTGAGCGATGAAAAACTGGTAGGTCCGGGCTGGGCCGGTGTTACCAAACGCAGAACACCAGAGTGGATCATGAATTTTATTACGAATCCTGATCCGATGATTGATAAAGATCCTGAAGCGCAGGCCATGTTGGAGATATGCCTTGTGCGTATGCCAAATCAGAATCTTTCCGATCAGGAAGCGCGTGATATCCTGGAATACATGCGCCAGATTGATGGAGTTAAATAGACCAAACCGTATAATATGAAAAATAGAATAACCCCGATAGCAGTCGCTGCAGCAGCTATCCTAGTGGCAGCCCTGCCATCATGCAAACCAAAAAACACCAGTAACGCCGTGTCGGGAGATGCCGCGTCGAAATCCTATGTTGCGCCTGGTAAGTACGACCAATTTTACAACTTCGTCAGCGGAGGGTTCAGCGGCCAGATGAGCTGCTATGGACTGCCAAGCGGACGTCTACTTCGTGTTATTCCCGTTTTTGCGGTAGACCCTGAAAAAGGTTATGGTTACAGCGAAGAAACCAAACCGATGCTGAACACCTCACACGGCTTTGTGCCCTGGGATGATCTCCATCACGTATCAATGTCGCAGACCAATGGCGAGATTGACGGACGCTGGGCTTTTGGTAATGCCAATAACACACCGCGCGTTGCCAGGATCGACCTTAAAACGTTCCGTACCGCTGAGATCCTTGAACTGCCTAACAGTGCGGGAAATCACTCCTCCCCCTTTATCACAGAAAATACCGAGTATGTTATTGCGGGTACCCGTTTCAGCGTACCACCGGATAATGTAAATGGCGATATCGCTATCAGCTCCTATAAGCAGAATTTCAAAGGTTACCTGAGCTTTATCAGTGTAGGCAAGGAAGACGGCAAGATGGACGTAGCGTTTCAGATCGAATGTCCGGGAGTGGCGTTTGACCTGAGCCACGCAGGGAAAGGAAAATCGCATGGCTGGTTCTTTTTCTCGTGTTACAACTCTGAACAGGCCAACACCCTGCTCGAGGTAAACGCATCGCAAAGAGATAAGGACTTTATCATGGCGGTGAACTGGAAAAAAGCGGAAGAGTACATCAAAGCAGGAAAAGGTAAAAAAGTGGCTGCCAATTATGCCAGCAACCATTGGGACGAATCGACCCACACCGCAACTTCAGAAATTAAAAAAGAAGTGCTTGTGCTTGATTCAAAAGAACTGGCCGATCTTTGTTACATGATCCCGTGTCCTAAATCACCACACGGCTGCGATGTTGATCCTACCGGAGAATACATAGTGGGTAGCGGTAAACTTGCCGCACTGATCCCTGTATTCAGCTTTGATAAAATGCAGAAAGCCATCGCAGAAAAACAGTTTGACGGCGAATACGAAGGCATCCCTGTAATTAAATACGAAGCCGCACTGTACGGTGAAGTTAAAAAACCGGGCCTCGGACCTCTGCACACTGAATTTGACGGCAATGGAAATGCTTACACTTCTTTCTTCGTTAGTTCAGAAGTTGTGAAGTGGAACATCAAAGACCTGAAAGTGCTTGACCGTGTACCTACCTATTATTCAGTAGGCCACCTTTGTGTGCCTGGCGGTGACAGCAAAAAACCATTCGGGAAATACCTGATCGCCTACAACAAGATCACAAAGGACAGGTACCTGCCTACAGGACCAGAATTGTCGCAGAGCGCGCAGCTGTTTGACATCAGCGGCGATAAAATGCAGCTCATCCTCGACTTCCCTACCATTGGTGAACCTCACTATGCACAGGCTGTTCCCGCTGACCTGATTTCAAAAAACCAGATCAAGTTCTTCAAAATCGAAGAGAACAAACATCCTTATGTTGCAAAAGGCGAAGCAGAATCAAAAGTGGTGCGCCAGGGTAACCAGGTTCATGTGTACATGACCGCCATCCGTTCGCACTTCTCGCCTGATAACATCGAAGGTGTGCAGGTGGGTGATGATGTATATTTCCACGTGACCAATCTTGAGCAGGACTGGGATGTTCCCCATGGTTTTGCAGTGAAAGGCGCAGACAATGCGGAACTACTGATCATGCCGGGAGAAACCACCACCTTGAAATGGACTCCGAAAAAATCAGGCATGTATCCTATGTACTGTACTGATTTTTGCAGCGCATTACACCAGGAAATGCAGGGTTACGTACGTGTTTCACCAAAAGGAAGCAATGTACCTCTTAGCTTCAGTGTTGGCAAAAACGCCACTGACGCTTCTGCTACCAAATAAATAAAACACCATTTTAAGGGAGCAGACGTTTATGTTCTGCTCCCTTTATTTTTTGTACTTTAATTGCATTGTTAACAGTGCATCAAACCCAAGCTCATGAAAACAACAACCAGCATATCCTCTCTCTCAAGAGTGTTACTTATTCTTGCGGGAATTTTTTTAACCGTGTCAATTTTTGTACCCATCTGGCGCATTGATTTGGATGCTCCACAATACCCCGAAGGATTACGCCTCCTTATTCACAGCGACAAACTCGGTGGCAACGTTGAAATTATCAATGGACTGAACCACTACATTGGGATGAAGACCCTTCATGCCGAAGAATTTATTGAATTTACTGTTCTGCCCTACATCATCGGGTTTTTCGCTTTGTTCTCGCTCATCACAGCGTTTTCAGGTAAAACCAGATTGTTATATATACTTTTTACCATGTTTGTTCTTTTCGGCATCGTTGCCATGGTTGACTTTTACCGATGGGAATACGATTACGGCCACAACCTTGATCCCAATGCGGCAATCATAGTCCCCGGCATGGCCTACCAGCCGCCGCTTATCGGATTTAAACAACTTCTGAATTTTGGCGCCTATTCTGTTCCGG
>CAZFCR010000105.1:0-9797 GCA_964517305.1 uncultured Akkermansia sp. | reverse complement strand
ACAAATACGAGAAAAAAGTATATGTATTGCCTAAGATCCTTGATGAAAAAGTAGCGCGTTTGCACCTTGCAAAAATTGGTGTTGAACTGGATACCCTTAACCAGGAACAGGCTGATTACATCGGCGTAAAGGTTGAAGGTCCGTTCAAATCTGACGCCTACCGTTACTAAACAATAAACCCACTTGTAACCAAGAAGAAACCCCGGTCGTAAAACCGGGGTTTTTTTATGCACAACAATGAGATTTGCTCTTAAACATGTTACGCAAGCAACACAGATGAGCTAATTTTTCAAAGTTAATCCCAGCTTTTTCAGTGCAAACTGAACCGGTATTGCAAAACCAATTCCTTCTATTCCCGAACCTACCAGTTTCGAATTCACAATTCCTACCACCTGGTTTTTGCTGTTAAGAAGAGGTCCACCGCTGTTTCCTGGGCTGATGCTCACATCGGTTTGTAAGAATATGTTTCCATTTATCTCCCTTTTTCCGCTGATAATGCCTTTTGAGATCGACTGCCCAAGTTCTACTTTTCCAGGAGTACCTACGGCAACCACATCCGAACCCGCCTGGATTTCTTCTCCGGATATTGAAAGCGGCTTAAAACCTTTGCCAGGAAGCTTTATCAAAGCCAGGTCGCTTTCTTTGTCAGTTCTGATTACTTGTGCCATTATACTGAACCCGTTGTTCAGAATCACATTCACTGTGCTTTCATCCTGCACCACATGGTAATTGGTTATGATATAACCATCAGCCGACACAAGAAAACCGCTGCCGTGTGAATTTCCAAGATCGATCGTAACGGCAGATTCGACAATATCAGTTAGTTTAACTGGCGCTTTTACAACGGGTAGCGCTATGGTTTCTGGCACCGGCTGCCCGGCGATTGGCAATGTGTGAGTTTTCCTGCTAACAGCCTGCCTGAACTGCTCATCCGCAATGAGTTTGTTCATAGAACCCGAGACGGCCTTCAGCACCGTTGTATTTACAGCGGTACTCTTACCCCATGACGAACTGGTAAAAGTCTTTTCAAAAACAACTTCGCCTTTTCTGTTATCGAAAACGCTCCACCTGGTCTCAATTAAAAAGTAAACATCAGCAAGGAACATGTATGCAAGCATGCTCTTGGTGTAACGATCGAGCTGAACTCGCGTGATCTCGCCTTTTACCTGATACCTTGCATTGTCCTCTTCTTTAAACTTATTACTTAAGCCCGGCACATTAAAGCCGCTCGTGTACAATACATCATTTGCATTTACAGTTAAATCCTTGTAATTGATATTATTAGTCTCATCCCAGGCTGTTTCGCCGATTTTTCGGTAGGTCCGGCCTTTTTGCCTGTAGTTGTTGCCCACCTTGTCTCCTGGTTTTATTCTGGCATTGACAGCGGTACAGATAATACTTTCATAATTTTGTTTGTCTATTTCCGTAACCGGAAACATATCAAAAAACAAATCCCTGTAAACAAAAGTCTTCGTGGATTTTGTGACCACATCAACAATTGATGAGGTTGTTAAAATAAGTCCTGGTATCAGCATTGACTGACTCAATGCGTTATCGGATTCAAGCCCGCTCGAAGCAAGACCAAAACCTGTGGCCGTTAATCCTACGCCGAATACAAAACCGAGAGTGTTCCAGGTCTGGGCCGCGGAGTGATTACTTCTGTTTAATTCAAAACTTACGGGATGAAAGCCCGTTTTGGTAATTTCAAGCAAGGCAGTTTTTTTCCTTTTGCTGAGCTTCATAACAAACACAGAGTCTGTTCCTGTGTCCACCTGTTTTCCGTTAAGTTTTGCGGTAACAGCTACAGCGCCGGTTTTGATCGTTACTTTCTCTGAAGGACCATACAGCAGTGTACTGCATGACGACAAGAGCACTATACAGCAAATGAGGCTGGCGAAAATTCTCTTTACTTGTGTCATTCTGATTGGTTTATGAACAAATATATTCATTTTGAACAGGTTATGCACTGCTTTGCATTCACACCGAATTCTTAGCCCTTCTTCATACTCCTGATCATCTCGCCGTAATTCTGCTTTTTATACATGGCGTTGATCACACTTACGATCCGCCCGGCACGGGTATCTGCGCCTTTGGCCTCAAGAATGTAGCGGTGAAAATAGTTTTTGTGAGAGGGCAATAACGAATTAAACTGCGCCCAGGCCTCAGGCTCCTCTTTTAAAGAGCCAATCAGTTCTTTAGATTCAAGTGGTCTGGATAAATCAAGTTCAAACTTAATGCTGATCATCGCGCCTTCATCCTTTCCCAGTTTTTTGCGCAAAGGTCCGTTAATGGCAATGATAAAATTTCCATCACCCACCGGGTAGGTGATCATTTTCTCAAACTTCACATCATCCATCACGCCTTTGATCCGGAATCCCCTTTTGTCCTTAAGTTTTAGTTTTGTGATAATGTCCCGCGGAATATCAACATAGGTCCAGCCGGATTTTTCACCTTTGGATGTGTATTTAAGAATGATGGATTTAAACGTGTACATAACAGAGCTTGCGCTAAAATACACAGAAGCTGCAATAATCCGTAATCAATCAGATATGATTGTGCTTACTGATTACCCGCGCGTGAGCTCCACAACAGTAATCTCGGGCCAGATGCCCAATCTGCCGGGATAACCCAGAAATCCAAGCCCACGGTTCACATACAAAAACTGATTGTCCTGTTTGTACAAACCTGCCCAGTATTTATAGAGGTATTTGGCCGGACTCCATTTAAACCCGGGGATATCAATTCCCATCTGCATGCCATGCGTGTGACCACTGAAGGTGAGGTCGATGTCTGTATATTTTTTGCTGACCTCTTTTTCCCAGTGACTGGGATCGTGACTCAGCAATATTTTAAATGGATACTGATCCGCGCCTTTGTAAGCATCTTCCATTTTTCCGTATTTCGGGAAATGCATGCTGCCGCCCCAGTTTTCAATGCCAAGAACACCAATCTTCTCACCATCTTTTTCAATGGCCACATGTTCATTCATCAGCAAACGCCAGCCGCTCCGTGCCTGAAGGTCTTTAAGATCCTGCAGATTTTTGGCCTTGCTGGTCTGACTGTCCCATTGCACATAATCGCCGTAGTCGTGATTACCCAGAACCGAATAAACGCCGTGCGGCGCTTTCAGCCTGCTGAACACTTCTTCAAATCCAAGGGTTTCTTTGGCTTCGTTGTTCACCAGGTCGCCCGTAAACAGGATCATATCGGCCCCCTGTTGCATCACAATATCAAAAGCGCGGTGCAGCGCCGTGTTGTCAAGAAAAGAACCGGTATGGATGTCGGAAAGCTGAACGATCTTAAAACCCTCAAACGCCGGTGGCAGGTTGGGCGAAGGTACTTTTACCTTGTGAACCCTGTATTTATAGGCGCCGCGCACAACACCGTAAATAAATCCAATGGCAGGTACAATGGTAAAGGTGATGGCCAGCTGACTGAAAAATTTTAAACGGCTGATGCCTTTTCCGGCCTCAGAGATCGTCTCTGCCTTTTCACTGTTGAACAAAGAGATGATCCAGCGAAACAAACGGATGATGTCATCAATGAGCAGAAAACTGATGCCAAATAATTTACACACCACGAGAATAAGACAGGCTGCAGAAACAAAACGCATGAAAACGCTCCACATATTGGGTGGATAAATGATAGAAATGATGCCCAGCACAAAATTCAGCGCAAATACTGCGTAAGCGGTGTACATAATGATATTCCGGTTACGCTGACTAAAATCGCGTGTAAACGTTTTTACCGCCTGAAGGAAATAAATTTCAATGGCGACAATGATCAGAAAAAATATAATAAAACGGCTAACCATAGAGGGGATCAAAATTAAACATTAAAGAAGTCGGGCCCCGGGCATATCTACAAACCAATGTTAATTATTTCCAAAAGCCCCGGTGGCCGCGATGGGCCTTTCTTTTATTTTTGGATAATAATCACCTTTGTAATAAAAACAGGATGAGCGGTAAAATCAGGATAGGAATCATTTTCGGGGGACAGAGCAAAGAGCGGGAAATCTCTTTTGCGGGAGGACGCACAGTTTACGACAACCTCAACAAATCTATTTTTGAAGCGCTGCCTGTATTTGTCGACAGTTTCGGAAATTTTATAGAACTCAACTGGGAGTTCATTTACAAAGGCACCATCCGCGATTTTTATCCGCCTGTTGAGTTCCTGCCAGCAGGTACCAAGTTCCAGCTGTATGCTGAGAACCTTGGCAACGTAAGCGAAGCGCAGCAAAAAGAAATGGCCGCGCAGATCGGAAAACTCATTCAACCGCATGAACTCCGTAAAAAGATCGACTTCGCTTTTCTCTGCCTGCACGGTCCTTATGGCGAAGACGGCCGCATCCAGGGTCTGTTTGAATATTACAACATTCCTTACAGTGGCTCGGGTATTTTGCCTTCCGCCATCGGTATTGATAAAACCGTTCAGAAAGAACTGATGGTGAACAAAGGTTTTAACAGCCCCGCCTACCTCAGCATCAAACGCCAGGACTGGATTTCCGGTAAAGTAAAAAACATTCATCAGCAGGTAAAAGACAAGATCGGATTTCCCTGCGTGATCAAACCTGCCAACCAGGGTTCGAGCATCGGCGTCAGCATTCTCAACGATCCCAGCGAATCTGAGTTGATGGCTGCTGTTGAAAAAGCCCTGTTCACACGCTGGCTGGATGCCAGAGAATGGCAGGAATTTTCAGAACAGGAAAAATTAAATTACGTACGCACACTTTCCGACATCCGCGAAGGCATGGGTCTGCCGCTGGTGATCACAGAGCCATCCAGCCTTGGTAAACCTGTGATCCACGATCCCAACGAACTGCTTGTTTTTTTTGACAAACATTTAAAATCAGATGGTTTTGTGCTGGAAAGCCTTGATGGCGAAAGCACCGTGCTCATCGAAGGATTTATTGAAGGCAAAGAATTTTCATGCATCGTGCTTGAAGATGAAAACGGAACAGCTATTGCGCTTCCGCCTACGGAAATACGGAAAGGCAAAGAACTGTTTGATTACCGCAGCAAATACCTGCCCGGACTTTCGCGCAAGATCACGCCCATCGACTTGCCGGATGAGCAGATCGAAGCCATCAGGAAAGACTGTGAACGTCTGTTCAGGGAATTACACTTCGATGTTTATGCGCGGATCGACGGTTTTCTTGCCAAAGACGGCCGTATCTTTTTAAACGATCCCAATACAACGAGCGGCATGATGCCCTCCTCTTTCTTTTTCCACCAGGCAGCGGAGATCGGCCTCAACCCTTCACAGTTCCTTACCTTTATCATCCGCACCTCGCTTTACAGGCGTCTCGTTCAGTCAAAAGGCAATCCCCGCTTCGCAAAATTGCTTGAAGATCTTGATAAAAATATTCTTGATGAAAAAAACACGCTCTCTGAAAAGATCCGCGTGGCTGTTGTATTGGGCGGATACAGCTCTGAAAGACACATCTCAGTTGAAAGCGGCCGCAATGTTTTTGAAAAACTCGCATCCTCCGAAAAATACGCGCCCTTCCCTGTCTTCCTGACGGGCAGCAACAGCGAGCACCGTCTTTACCAGATCCCCATCAATCTTTTGTTAAAGGACAATGCCGACGACATCCGCGAAAAAGCTGAACACTTCAGCGTTCACGGCGTGATCAAAAAAATAAAGGAACAATGCGCGGCCATCACTAAAAAATACGCCGCCGCAGACCTTGTTCAGGAACCGGTTCTGATCTCTTACGAACAGCTGGCGGAAAAAGCAGATGAAGTTTTTATCGCGCTGCATGGCCGTCCGGGCGAAGACGGCGCCATACAGGAAAAACTCGATGCCCTGCAACTGCCGTATAACGGCTCAAACAAAGAAAGTTCCTCCATCACGATAGATAAGTACCGTACGAACGAGATCCTGAAACAAAACGGATTTCTGGTCGCCGAACATGCGCTCGTTACACAAAAAGAATGGAAAGAAAACAGAAGCGTGGTTGAAAAACTTTTAGAACAAACCATTAAATATCCTTTTATTGCCAAGCCCGTTGACGATGGCTGCAGCAGCGCGGTAAAAAAGATCAACACCATCGCGGAGTTCGAAGCATTCTGTCAACTGATCTTCAGAAATACCGACGAGCTGGATGCTCGGGCCGCGCAGACCCTTCACATCAAACCAAAAGAAGAGTTTCCGCAAAAGCAGGTGATACTCGTGGAAGAACTCATCAGCCGTAAAAACGCTGCGCACTTCCTTGAAATTACCGGTGGCATGCTCACACGTTTCAACGATAAAGGAGAACTGGAATACGAAGTATTTGAAGCCTCTGAAGCCCTTGCAGGCGGAGAGATCTTAAGTCTTGAAGAAAAATTTCTGGCCGGCGAAGGACAGAACATTACACCTGCGCGTTACGCAAAAGACAGCGTTTCCAGAAAAAAAGTAAGTGAACAGGTTAAACAGACGCTGGGCAAAGCCGCCCGTGTGCTCGGCGTGAGCGGTTATTGCCGCATTGATGCCTTTGTGCGGGTTTTTGAGGATTGCCGGGCCGAAGTTATTTTTATAGAAGTCAATTCATTGCCTGGCATGACGCCGGCTACCTGCATCTTTCACCAGGCGGCCATTAACCATTACAAACCTTACGAGTTCATCGACCGCATCCTGGATTTTGGAAAGGCGCGTGTGGCGCTAAATGCTTAAATTCAACCTGTGGAGTTCGAAATAAAACCGGAGAATAAATTCAGCCTTGGCTGGCGCGAGCTGTGGGAATACCGTGAACTGTTTTATTTTTTCACGCTGCGCGACATCAAAGTGAAGTACAAACAAACTTTGCTCGGGTTTTTATGGGCCGTGCTCCAGCCGCTGCTCATGACCTTTTTGTTCAGCTTTTTTTTAGGACGCGCCATCACCAGTTATACCAGCCTGGTAATGCCCTACGACGTTTTTGCCCTCAGCGGTCTCGTGATCTGGGGTATTTTCGCGACCGGACTCAACAACGCCGGCAACAGCATGGTGACCAATGCCAACATCATTAAAAAAATTTATTTTCCGCGCCTCATCATCCCGCTTTCTTCTGTGCTGGTAGGTCTTTTCGACTTTATCATGGCCTTCTCTGTTTTTCTGGTTTATTGTTTTGTGAGAGATGTACAAATCAGCTGGCATGCGTTTATCTATTTTCCGCTCGCGGTGCTCAGCACCTGCATTGCCACCTTTGGCTGCGGCAGTTTGCTGGCGGCGCTCAATGTAAAGTACCGCGACTTCCGTTACATCATTCCTTTTCTGATCCAGTTCCTGCTTTTTATGACCCCGGTGATTTACCCTGTTACCATCGCCAGCAACAAATACCTGGCATGGCTCATGGCGCTTAATCCCATGACCGCGCCACTCGATTTTTTCAGAGCTTCTTTAACCGGAGGAACATTGAACCTCGGCATTGATCTGTTGAGCCTGCTCAGCTCTTTTGTTTTACTGGTGATCGGCATTGTGTATTTCCGTAAAACTGAAGCTTATTTTGCAGATCTGGCTTAAACGAGGTGGCTCCAGAAATTGTTTTATCCACAAAAAAGCCCCTCCAGAACGGAAGGGCTTTTTTAATTTTATTTTGTTATTGGCCCAAGAGGTATTTTTACTTTCTATTGGTTGGCTATAAACTTCTTGGACCATTGTGCCTTTTCTCCTTCAAGTTCCTACTTTTCTTTGTTTACTCTTTTCAATATTTTTTTTATTCTTTTTGAATTCTCAATATAAAAATACCCCGAATAATCACTTTGAATAAGAAGTATTCGACGTTGAAACAAATAAGAAACTATGCAGTTGTAGGTTTTCGAGTCAATATTGGACTTAAAAAAACTATCCTCTCTGAAGTAATTGGAAACTACTTGTTTTAAACTTCCTCTAACATCGCAATCTTGTTTTCTAAATAAAAACGGTTTCACGTTGTGATGAAGTAAATTCTCCTCCACACGATACATATTGCTCCCACTGAAGATATCCTTTAATCTTTGCAAATAAACTGCCTCTGTGATATTTGAATCTAGATCGTAATAGTATGAAAAAAGTAACCGGCTATCGATCGCAATTTCATTAGATACACCAGAGCTATCAATTGCAGGAACAACAACATATACAACGGCATCATACTTAATTGCCTCAATTATACTATTTTCAAATCTTTTACTAGTATTGCAGGAACTCAATAAAACAAACATGGAGATCAAGGGTAAGAATATTCTGACCCTAACAAAACCAAAAAATAATGATAGATTATTACTATTCATTATAACTTAACACAAGGAATATTTTTCTCTTCTACGATTTCTTTTAATGTTCCGCGATCTTCGTCTTGGCGGATTTCCTTAGGAACTATTAAATCCCGCGGATCAACTTTGACAAACAAGGAAAGGCTGCCTGAAATTAGGACAGCCTTTGCTTTTTAACATTTTACAGAAACGTAAATTTAGGTCTCCGTAATTAAGTGCCGAACGGAGGGGCTTTCTTAATTTATTTTTATTACTGATTAAAGGCGTGCTTTGATCTCCACCATATCGTAACCTTCAATGATGTCACCCACGTTGATGTCGTTAAATCCTTCAATGTCGAGACCACATTCGTAACCTGCAGCTACTTCTTTCACATCGTCTTTAAAACGTTTGAGTGAGCCGAGTGAACCTGTGTGGATCACAATGCCATCGCGGATCACACGCACCTTGGTGTTGCGGGTTACTTTCCCGTCGAGCACATAACAACCGGCAATGGTTCCTACGCGGCTGATCTTGAATACCTCACGCACCTCGATGTTACATACAATTTTTTCTTCAAATTCAGGCGCCAGCATGCCTTCCATCGCGGCTTTGATCTCGTTGATGGCATCGTAAATGATGGAATACAGGCGGATATCGATCTCTTCCACTTCGGCGAGCTTGCGCGCGCTTGGACTTGGACGAACCTGGAAACCAATGATGATGGCGTTTGACGCTGAAGCGAGCAATACATCGCTTTCGCTGATAGCACCCACTGATTTATGAATAATATTGATGGCTACTTTTTCGGTAGACAATTTTAATAATGAGTCAGATAAAGCCTCGATAGAACCATCCACGTCACCTTTTACGATCACATTCAGTTCTTTGAAATCTCCGATCGCTAAACGGCGGCCGATCTCATCGAGTGTAATGTGTTTGTGTGTGCGGATACCCTGCTCACGCTGTAACTGCAAACGTTTGTTGGCAATCTCACGGGCTTCGCGCTCGTCTTTCATCACGTTGAACTTATCACCCGCCTGCGGCGCACCGCTTAATCCAAGCACCTTTACAGGTTGCGAAGGACCGGCAGCATCTACTTTCTGTCCGCGTTCATTGAACATGGCACGTACACGGCCGCTAAAGCTACCTGCAAGAATGATGTCGCCCACTTTTAAAGTACCTGTATGAACCAGGATGGTTGAAACATAACCACGGCCTTCTTCCATACTTGCTTCGATCACACTTCCTGTTGCGTTCTTTTTAGGATTCGCTTTCAGGTCCATGATGTCGGCCTCAAGCAATACTTTTTCAAGGAGGAGATCAATATTTTTTCCTTGTTTGGCCGATACTTCCTGGCACTGGAACTTACCGCCCCATTCTTCAACAAGAATATTCATCTGAGCAAGTCCTTCTCTGATCTTATCAGGGTTGGCGCCCGGTTTATCAATTTTATTAATAGCAAAGATCATCGGCACACCCGCAGCCTGCGCGTGGTTGATGGCTTCTTTGGTCTGAGGCATGATGCTGTCGTCGGCCGCAACCACAATGATGGCAATGTCGGTCACCTTGGCACCCCTGGCACGCATGGCGGTAAACGCT